>JAGVKT010000020.1 GCA_020050355.1 Gammaproteobacteria bacterium
ATTCACATATAAAGGCTTTAATGGTCAGAACCACTTTATTACTAGGTTTAAATTATTCCGAACAGTTAAACCTCAGGGAGAAGTGAAATCAACTTCACAGCTTGAACTGCGTTTGGTATATTTTAATTCTGACATTGAAATAAACGCAAAGAGGTTAATTTTTTTTGTGCGGTGATGCATAAATAATGTTGAGGTTCTACCGAGAATAAACGGCTGTCGAAGGTTGTTGCTTGATAATGTGGGTCATTGATTTCGAGGATCTTTGCTGTTGTTGCATCTACACAAAATTGTTCTAAACCAAAGCTTAAGCCTGTGCCTATCGCTTTTACAAAAGCTTCTTTTTGGGTCCAGATTCGGAAAAAACTATCTTCTTTATCTTGTGCTTGTAATAATTGTTGATGTTCTTGGGGGTGAAAAAAGCGTTCGCTGATGGCGATGAGATCATTTTTTTTACTGATCTTTTCTATATCAATACCAATTAAATTTTTTTGAGTAATGCCCAAAGCAAAGTAAATATCGGTATGAGCCAGATTAAATTGATAGAGATCCAAAGGCGGTGTCAATCTGGGTTTGCTGAGATCTGTGCGTATAATGGGAATGGTTTTTGGGGATTGTTGTAAATAGCGTGCGAGGATACGTCGGGTTAAAATTTTTGTTTTTAAAGCGCGTTCTCGTAGTTCTGGGCTAGCAAAATTTTTAACTGCGACATGCTCATCTTCTGGAAGTAAATTTTGTATTTCTTCAGGGGTGATCGCTGGCATTGCCGCAAAAGCGCTAATATAAACATGCGTTGCAGATTCGAGATTTATGGGCTGTGTGAGCTCGGTAAATTTAATTAACTCCAATTTAAGATTACCTTGCCGCATTGGCCTGATTTCATGAGTGTGAAAGCTTGATCAAATTCGGTGTACGGAAAATGATGCGTGATCACGGAATTGATGTTGAGGCCGCTTTGAAGCATCGTGACCATTTTGTACCAGGTTTCAAACATTTCACGGCCATAGACGCCTTTTAGGATTAATCCTTTAAAAATAATTTGATCCCAATTTACTTTGATTTCATTAGGGCTGATTCCTAGAAGGGCAATGTGGCCCCCATAGTTCATGGTGGTGAGCATGCTACTGATGGCAGTTTGAAAGCCTGACATTTCTAGGCCTACATCAAAGCCTTCAGTCATGCCTAAGGTTTTCATGCTTTGTTGTAATAAAGCTACAGTACTCTCTAGATCTTTACAATCTTTGACGTTTAGGGCAATGTCTGCGCCCATTTTTTTGGCAAGGTTAAGGCGATAATCATTGACATCAGTGATAACGACATAGCGCGCGCCCACATGTTTACAAATAGCAGTTGCCATAATTCCTAAAGGGCCTGCGCCGGTGATTAACACATCTTCACCGATCAGGTTGAAAGATAAAGCAGTGTGAGTGGCATTACCAAAAGGATCAAAGATACTGGCAAGATCATCAGAGATGCTGTCAGGAATTTTAAAAACATTAAAGGCTGGTAGTACAAAATACTCAGCAAAGCATCCAGGGCAATCATAGCCAATGCCTTGAACGTGTCGACATAAATGCATGTTGCCGGCGCGACATCTTCTGCAGTAACCGCAGGTGAGGTGGCCTTCACCGGATACACGATCGCCTACTTTTAAACCTTGAACTTGGTTACCAATTGCAGCAATTTCGCCAACAAATTCATGGCCGGTGGTCATCGGAATAGGAACGGTTTTTTGTGCCCATGCGTCCCATTTGTAAATATGTAAATCTGTGCCACAAAGCGCGGTCTTTTTTATTTTGATGAGGACTTCATTTTCTTTGTATGTAGGTATAGGTGCGGTGGTGAGGGTTAGGCCTTCGGTGGCATGAACTTTTGCGAGAGTGTGCATTTCGGTTTTCATAAAACTCCTAGTTTTTTTCCAGCGCGTGTAAAAGCGTGGATGGCTTGATCAATTTCAGCTTCCGTGTGTTTGGAAGATATTTGGGTGCGAATTCGTGCTTTGCCTTTGGGTACGACAGGAAATGAAAAGGCAATGACGTAGATGCCTTGCGTAAGAAGTTCTTCAGCCATCGCAACGGCGATCTTTTCGTCATAAAACATGACAGGGATGATTGGGTGTTCGCCGGGAATGAGCTCAAAACCTGCCGCTTCCATGCCTTTGCGAAAACGTTGTTGATTCTGTTTTAGTTGTTGGCGTAAGTGATTACTGTTTTTTATTTTTTCAAGCACGGTCAAGGTGGTGGCTGCAATCATCGGTGCTAGTGCATTTGAGAATAAATAAGGACGAGAACGATTGCGCAGTAAATCAACAATAGGCTTTTTGGCGCACACATAACCACCCGAGGCACCGCCTAAGGCTTTACCTAAAGTGCCAGTGAGAATGTCGATTTGAGCTTCAACGCCACAAAATTCTGGGGTTCCACGGCCATGTGTGCCGATGAAGCCGGTTGCATGAGAATCATCGACCATAACCAGGGCCTGATATTTTTTTGCTAGGCTGCAAATATCTTTTAAATTTGCGATGATGCCATCCATAGAAAATACACCATCGGTCGCAATCATTTTAAAACGTGCTTGCTCTTGATCGGCTTCTTGTAATTTGGCTTCAAGATCTTGCATGTTGTTATTTTTATAACGCAAACGCTTGGCTTTGCATAAACGAATTCCGTCAATGATACTTGCGTGGTTGAGTTCATCAGAGATGATTGTATCTTCGGGGCCAAGCAAAGTTTCAAAGAGTCCACCATTGGCATCAAAACATGAGCTGTATAAAATTGCATCTTCAAAACCTAAAAAATCGCTGAGCTTTTGTTCTAGAACTTTGTGGATGGTTTGGGTGCCACAAATAAACCGTACTGAAGCCATGCCGTAACCGTATTGTGCTAGCGCAGCTTGGCCGACTTCAATTAATTCTGGATCATCTGCGAGTCCTAAATAATTATTGGCACAAAAATTTAATACTTCGGTTGCATTGCTTAATTTGATTTCTGGTGCTTGTTTACTTGCAATGACGCGCTCGGTTTTTGTGAGTCCTTGCGTGGCAATATCTTGTAGTTGTGTATTGATATGCTGGATAAAAGCAGTAGCCATTTTTTGCTTAGTTGCTTTATTGGTCTTGTATGATAACTATTTTTTTAAGAAATTGAAATAGCAAAATGGTGTGCAACCTTGCATTATTCTAAGCTTCGCGTTAACCTTGAAGTTAAAAAACTTGGTATTACAAACCCATTCATGTCGAATCGCAAACCGCCTACTTTATCTAATCGAAGAAAGATTAGTGATTATAGTGATTCGCGTCTGGTTGACCGAAAAAAAGCAATGTTAGAGGCGTTTCAACAAGAGTTTATTATGCCTTTGACCTCAGCGGACCAGCATTTACAAGAAGTAAAAATGTTTGTTGAGCGCTTACGTGAATTGGCCTCGCGTTTTGAAGAGGCGGGTTCTTCGCATCGACGGCAGTTTAGTTTGCAAGTGCAGCATGATGCTTTGCAGGCTGAGATTAAAAAAGCACTGCAAGTAAAAGCGGATGTGCAAGCACAAGCAGGAATGTCAGAAGAACAAAATTTAATGATTTGCCAGGCTTTTGTGGATGATGTGATTGTTTATCTTGCAAAAATTGGCATGCGTTTAAATCCTTTAAATGTTATGAAAATACGTAAAAGCCGTTGGGCATGAAGGAATTGGTGTGAATTATGAAGCGTGATATTCATGCAGAAGATTATAAAAGCAAATCACAGCTTAAGCGTGAAGCTCAAGCGCTACAATCGTTAGCGCAAGATTTGGTTGCCCTTGAACGTAATCTTTTAAAAAAATTGCCGTTACCCGAATATCTTTTTGATGCGATTATCGCTGCACAAACTATGAAACAAGGCGCTTTAAAGCGTCAAGTTTTATATGTGGGGCGATTATTGCGTGAAGAAGAAACCTTAGACTTAGCGCTGTTGCAACGCGCGTTGGCGCTGTACCTCAAATAAACTGATCCCTGTAGCCACTGATACATTTAAGCTTGCTACCGAGCCCAGCATCGGAATACGCACTAAAAAATCACAGTGTTCTTTGGTTAAACGTCTGAGGCCTGATTCTTCCGCGCCTAAAACTAGGACTGTGGGGGTGATAAATTCGATGTTATTTAAAGATTCTTCTGCCTCACCTGCAAGACCATAAATCCAAAAACCTTGGGCTTTAAGATCTGTTAAAGTGCGAGCGAGATTGCCAACGACAGTCACAGGAATATTTTGACTTGCGCCACATGAAACTTTGTGTACGGTAGCATTGACTTGTGCAGAGCGGTCTTGTGGAATGATGACTGCGTCTGCGCCGAAGGCATCGGCACTGCGAATGCAGGCACCTAAATTATGTGGGTCCGTGATGCCATCTAGTACTAAAAGCAATTGTTGTTGCGCTAAGCTTAGTTTAATGATTCCTTGAAGGTCATAAGTTGTGGTTTGATCTTCTTGTAATACGCAGATTACGCCTTGATGTTGTTGGTTACTGATTTCATTTAATTTTTCTTTTGTGACTTTTGTGATTTGAATATTATTTTTTTCTGCGAGCTCAATGATGTTGTTGAGGCGTGTTTCTTTTTTATCTTCTTGAATCCAAATGCGTTGAATATTTTGTGGTTTGGATTTGAGTTGTGCTAAGACCGTATGGATGCCGTAAATGATCATAGTTTTTGGCGTGTTTTTTTATGGGCTGACTATAGCTGATTTTTGTACTCTAGGCAAGGTTTTTCGAGATTTTGCAAAAATAGTTGAATATTTTATGATCTCATGTTATATTGGTTATTATTTAATCAATCTGGAGAAGTGATGCGAAATTTGTCTGTTGCACCTCGTGAGCGCGTTAATATTGTTTATCAATCTAAAACCAATATGCGGGAAGAAGTAGAACTGCCGCTCAAGTTGTTAGTTTTGGGTGCGTATACTTCTGATGTAAATGAGCAGGCTTTAGAAGTGCGACGTCCCATTAATATTGATAAAGATAATTTTGATGATGTCTTGGCTGCGCATCATGTAGTACTCAATATCACCGTGCCTTGCCGTTTGAATAAAAAAGAAGAGGGGCATGAATTAACTGTGCAACTTGCCTTGCGTGCCCTGCGTGATTTTGAACCTGATCGCATTGTTGAACAAGTCCCTGAGTTAAAAAAAATAGTGCTGCTGCGTCAGGCTTTGTTGGCCTTAAAAGGGCCGTTAGGAAACATTCCAGCTTTTCGTAAAAAGTTGCAGAGTATTGTGAGTGATAAGACCACTTTGCTACGACTTTATCAAGAATTAGGTATTGTTTATCAGGAGGAAAACTAACATGTCTGCTACTGTATTACCGCAGCCCAGTATTTTGGAGTCATTATTTGCTGTAACTCAGGTTGATCCTCAAGATGAAGCTTGGGCGATTACGCAAGCGGGTCTTTGTGCGTTATTGCAACAAGGCGCATTTGCATTGCAAGGTGCAGAGCGTGTTGATAAAACTTTGATTGATCGCCTTGTGGCAGCCCTTGATGAGCAATTGAGTACGCAGGTCGATGAAATTTTGCATCATGCGCAATTTCGTGAGCTGGAATCTGCTTGGCGCTCGTTAAAGTTTTTAGTGGATCGGACCAACTTTCGTGAAAATATTAAAATTGATATGCTGAATGTGACGCAAGCAGAATTATTAGCTGATTTTGCTGATGCTACTGAAATCTCTAAGTCTGGGCTTTATAAGGTGGTTTACACCAGCGAGTATGGCCAATTTGGTGGTGCACCTTATGGTTGTATGATCGGTAATTATGATTTTAGTTATAAAGCTGCGGATATTAAATTATTAGAATATATTGCTGCAGTTGCGGCGATGGCGCATGCGCCCTTTATTGCCGCAGCAAGCCCAAAATTTTTTGGTTTAGAATCTATCGAAAATCTTCCGTTGTTAAAAGACATTAAAGCGCTTTTTGAGGGTCCGCTTTATGCAAAGTGGCAGGCCTTTCGGCATTCTGAAGATGCGCGTTATGTGGGTTTGACCTTGCCGCGTTTTTTGTTGCGCCAGCCTTATCATGGTGCTGAGCAGCCTTGTAAACTTTTTCGTTATCATGAACGGGTGCGTACGCATCATGATTACCTGTGGGGTAACAGTACTTTTGCCATGGCAAGTTGTATTGTTGATAGTTTTGCAAAATATCGTTGGTGTCCGAATATTATTGGCCCTGCGAGTGGTGGTGCTGTTGTTGATTTACCTTTGCATCATTTTGCTTCAATGGGTGAGGTTGTGACCAAAATTCCTACTGAGGTTTTGATTGCAGATCGGCGTGAATATGAATTAGCAGAAGAAGGCTTTATTCCCTTGACGTTTCGTAAGGGTGCAGATAACGCAACTTTTTTTTCGGCGAATTCGGTGCAGGCACCTAAATATTTTGGGATGAGTATAGAAGGGCGCACTGCAGAATTAAATTATCGCTTGGGCATTCAATTGCCTTATATGTTTATTGTTTGTCGTGTGGCGCATTATTTAAAAGTATTGCAACGTGAACAATTAGGCTCATGGAAAGAAGCGATTGATCTTGAAGCTGAGCTCAATAAATGGATCAGCCAGTATGTAGCAAATCAAGAAAATGCACCTGCTGAAGTACGTAGTCGTAAACCGTTACGCTTTGCAGAAATTACGGTGGCAGAGATTGATGGGCAACCGGGATGGTATAAAGTTGGGCTTTTGCTGCGGCCGCATTTTAAATATATGGGTGCGGATATTACCTTATCTTTGGTAGGTAAATTTGAAAATATTCACGCTTCTTTATGATGATGTCACGAAAATTTATACATCAAGCGCCACTTTTTAGGCGCTTGCAAGCTGAAGTTTGTCGTGCCATGTCGTCAGCAGATTGGATCGCAGTGGTTGCTGAGTCAGTAGCGCTTATTTTAAATACACGTCAAGGTATGGTTGCGAGTTGTTTAGATTATGGATTGCCTGATTTTCATGCATTGCTGCAGGCCCCACGGCAACTTGTGCACTATTTGGAGGAACAGATTGCGAGCACATTAAGATCATATGAGCCACGGCTTAAAGATATTGAAGTGCGCGGCTCATGGGATCAAGAAGTGCCGGAGCGTTTATGTTTTAGTATTCAGGCTTTTTTAGAGGTTAGGCAAGAACGTTATCCGGTGCATTATCGATCGGTACTCTGGCCCGGAAGCAAACTTAAAATAAATGGGGTCGTGCTCTAAGGACAGTTTATCATGGCATCGATGCGTCAGTATTATGAAGCGCAATTAAAATTTTTGCGAGAGCAGGGCAAACGTTTTGCTGCGCAATATCCCCAGCTTGCACCTTTTTTGGCTGCCGGAGATCTTGATCCAGATGTAGAACGTTTGCTAGAAGGCTTTGCTTTTATTTCAGCGCAATTATGGCATAAGATCGATGACGCTTATCCGGAGCTTTCTGAGCAGCTGTTGCAATTTCTTGCGCCGTATTATTTAAAACCTCTACCTGCTTGTAGTGTGCTTGAATTTTTACCACGTTCTTTATTGTTGGGGCGTGATCAGTGGATTGCTCGTGGTACACGCATTCGTATGATGAAAGCACAAAAGCCTTATTTTTTTAGTACCTGTTATGATACGCAACTTCTACCGATGACTATTAAAAATATTACGGCGCGACATGAACTTCATCATATGGTTGTGAAACTTGATTGTTCGATGTTGGGCACTGCTCATTTATCAGCTTTGCCTGCAACATTGCGCTTATATTTGGCTGCGGATTTAAATAGTGCGTATGAATGGTATTATTTGTTGTTGCAGCAATTGCAGCGTGTTTGCTTTCATGTTGCTGATAAAAATATTGATGTCATCGATGTTGCATTAGTGCCTGTAGGCTTTGGACCAGAAGCGAGCTTATTACCTTTTAGTGACGTGAAGCAACATCTCATAGAATATTATGCCTTTCCTGAAAAATTTATGTTTATCGATATTAAAAATTTACCTTGGACTTATGCACCTTATGCGCAAGAATTTAGTTTAGAGTTTTATTTAAAAGTTCCAGAAGCCTTAAAGCTCACAGTGTCTCCAGCGCTGTTTAAGCTTAATTGCACGCCTATTATTAATCTTTATGAAGATGATGCCGCGCCGATTACGCACGATCATCAACGTAATCGTTATCTTGTGCAAGCAGCATTGCCAGAAGCAAACGCTGCGGTTCATAGTATTTTAGCGTTGGATGCTTGGTCAGAGACGGCGCGTAGAGTTTATCACTATCATGCGGCCTATGATTGTCCGTATCTTGATGCAAACGGGCAGCGTTTTCAGGTGTATTCACAGATTTCTGCAGTGGGCAGTGCCCCTGAAATTTATTTAGAGTTGTGGGAACAAAAACTCACAAGTATTGAAAAAATTATTATCGTTCCTAAAGTTTTGCTGTATCAGCCCGAAGCTTTTTTAGAAGTGTGTCAGGGTGATATCGCTGATGATTCACAAAATTTATTAGCTTGCGGTTATCGCAATATCAAGCCGCTTTCACGGCCGTTTTATCCGCCTTTGGGACAGAATATCGCTTGGCATTTATTGTGTTATTTGGCGTTAGCTTATAAAAATATGGATACCTTGGTGCAACTTAAAACTTTATTGATGCACCATGATTTTTCAGTATTGCAAAGTGAAGGACAGCGGCTCACCGAAGCAATGCATGCGTTCATAAAAGAAAAAGTAGTTCGTTTTGAGCAAGGTGAGGCCGTGCGTGGTTTTAAGCATATTCTGTCATTGAGAGAATCAGCTTTTTTAAATCATGGCGAGATTTATTTATTGGGAAGTATTATTGCACATATATTTCAAGATCGTTCAGAGATTAATGGTTTTCATGAACTTGAAATTCGAGGTGTAGAAACAGGTTTGCAGTTGCGATTTTGATGATGGATGTTGTAGCGTACTTACAAAAATATTATGCAGATTTTGAATGGTTGGCGCTGATGCGTTTATTAAAAAAATTAGCATTCACAACGGATCACTATATTTTTAAGAGCGCAGTTTCAATGGCGTTTCCGGCGTGTGAGCTTGCGGATTTTGCTGTGGACGCTCAATATGTGTATATCACCGCAAATTTTTTAGGTTTACAAGGTGTGGCTACACCTTTGCCCTTATATTTTTCTGAGGCTGTGGTTGATGCTGTAGATACTTTGACCTTGAATGCATTTTTTGATTTTTTTAATCATCATTTTTATCAAGCTTTGTTGGCAATTGATCAGAAATATCATTATAGCGCCCAAGTAAATCCTGGTTATCAAGATGTGCTAACACAAAATTTATGGGCTTTGACTGGCCTTCCGTCTGTTGAGGATCATTTGTATCAACAGCTTTTGCCGGGTCTTTGTTATTTTGTGGGTGGACGTGTAAGTAAGCAAGGTCTCTGTTGGTTTTTACAAAAATTATATCAAGATGCACGTGTGTGTTTAAAAGAGCGTGTTAAAAAAAAGGTATTCATTCCACCAGAACAGCAAAGTGTTTTGGGCGTAAACAGCATTTTAAAGCGTACGGTTATTTTGGGTGCTTATGTGGTGCAGGCCAATGGTCATTTTGAACTACACATCGATGTTAAAGCCATAAGGAATTTTTTGCCTGGAACAAAGAATTTTATTTTGCTACAAAATATTTTGGAGGTGGTGATCAACGTGCCTGTTGCGATAACGTTAGTATTGCATACGCAGCAAATAAGCCTGCCACAGCTGCGGCGACCCGCTAATTTGGCATTGGGTTATGATACTGCCTTAGTCGCGGATGCTGATTATAGTTATGAGCTAAAATTTGCTTTAAGTTAGTGCAAATAATTTTTTTATTATGCGGTTGCTGGTGTCACTTGAGTTTCAACTGCAGAAACTTGTGAGGCTGGATTTCCAAATAACAAACCTGCTTTTAGTGCAGTCATCGTCGCAGTTTCGCTGTTACGATTGGCGAGTCGAGATTTGCTCATTTCGTTATAGAGAAGTTGTGCTTCTTCTTGTACGTTTAAATAAGCGTTGGGAATTTTTCCATGGTTGAGAATCAATCCTTCCATGATTTCGACCATTGCTTCTTGCTGTGCATGAGGGTAATGTTTCTTTATAGCATTTTCGAGTCTTGTAAAGGCGTTATTAATATGAAAGCCTTTGCTGTAGCTTCCTAAAAATACATCGGTGAGCCAACTCCAAGGGGATTGTAAGCGCTCGACCTGTGCTTTTATTGCCGCTTGCATGCGAGTATACCTTTGCTGTAAGGTTTCTTGTGCTTTTTCTGGCTTGATAGTTTCTTGCAGCACTTTTAAAGATTGAGTTTGTGGGCTGCTGCCATAACAAGGCCGGACTAATGCGTAGCGAAATGCTTTTGTTTTGAAGTGGATACTTTGATATTTTGTGTCTAACGCAGCTAGTGCAGTTTGGTGTTCATGATCTTCTTTATTTACTGCAATATCAACTACGGCTAATACTGTAGCTTGATAACGTGGATCTTGTCGTTGTGCTTCAGTGAGTGCTTCATTTTTTTTGTAATAGATTTGGCCTACACTTGTGGTGAGATTTTTATAAGATTCTTCTATAGCATTAGCTTTTTGAATAGCTAAGCCAGGTTTCCATCGTCGTCTTTTTATTACGCTTATTCTTTCGGTTAAGGTTTTTTCGATGGTGCTATAAAGGATGCTTGTAGAAATTTCAGGAATAAATGTTGGTAAGGTTGTGTTTGCGGTGCTGCTTGTTGTTGCTAGGCTTGACTGCCGTGATAAGGGTAGTGATGTATCGGAGCGGTTGATAGGTGAGGGCTCTGGGCTTGCTGTTGCATCCAGGGTTGCAGGTGTCCTTGCGTGTGCTGTTGCCGGTGTGGAGATGATGATAGTTGTGCTTGTTATGCCATGCGAAGAAACATCTGTTGCTAATGGTGTAATTCCTGGTGTTAATGTATGAGCAACAGGAGAGCTGATAGGAGGTGTTGTCGCTGCTGGAATGGTTTGTTGGCCTGTACTTGCAGGAGTTATAGCTGCGGGTGAATCTGGGCTTGTTCTGTCAGATACACTGCTTGATGCAGCATCTGTTAATGATAAGTTTTCTGGGCTTCTATGTGTTAGTAGAGTCCTCGGTTCTGTTGAAGGAGCTGGTGAAAAAAATAGTTGTCTTGCAGGTGTTGTTGCCCTGTCGCTAGCTCCAGCCGAAGCAGGAGTGCTTCCTTGACTTCCAACTGAATTTAAAATACTTGTTGTTGTAGTAGCAGTCGGTATAGGAGAAGGGCTGAGTCTTGCTACGGTTGCAGTGGCTGATCTAGGCTTCTCTATTGGTGCATCTAGTGCATCAAGTTCGCTGGAATCAAGATCGCTTAATCCTGTTGTAGCTATAGCTGGTAGTGTTGCTTCAGTAGCTGTGTGTGCGGCAGGGCTTGCTAGTGCACTAAGTGCATCAACACTCAAATCGCTTAATCCTGTTTTAGAAGCAATTGATGGTGGTACGCCAGCGTCCACATGTGCAGGAGAGCTTGCTAATCCGCTAAGTGCACCAGCGCTCAGATCGCTTAATCCCGTTCCAGAAGCAATTGATGCTGATGCCCCAGCGCCCGCACGTGCAGGAGGAGAGCCTGCTAATCTGCTAAGTACGCCAGCATTTAGATCGCTTAATCTTGTTTCAGAGGCAGCTGATGGCGCCGCCCCAGCGCCTGCACGTGCAGGAGGAGATCTTTCTAATGCATCCAGGTCGCCAAGGCTCAGATTGCTTAATCCTGAAGTAATACTATCTGGGCTTGGTTTTTCTTGTACATGTGTTTTGCCTGTAAGCGGTGTTCCAGCAGCAGCTCTTCTTTCTGCCAATACTGCTTCAGCTGCTCTCATTGCGTCATCGATTGATTCCAATGCATCAGTTGCTGCATCTTCTGCAGCTTGGTCTTTGCTGAAGGGGAGTGTCTGATTATCTAGTAAAGATTTGTTTGCATCTAAAAAAGTTTCGCATGTTTGAGAGGCTTTTAAGAGTAGGTCATATGCTCTATTTAATAATGC
>JAGVKT010000039.1 GCA_020050355.1 Gammaproteobacteria bacterium
CAAAGCAAAAACAGTTACTGACACTAAAGAAACAGGAGAATCACTCATACTAACAGGGGTCACCGGTAATGCAGAAGCTGAAGTCAAAACCCCAGCACCAGCCCCTGCCATACTTGAACCCGCTTCTACAGAAACAAGAGAATCACCCATACTAACAGTGGTTACCGTTGGTACAGAAACTGGAGTCAAAACCCCAGCACCCGCACAAGCTTTTTGATCAGGATTTTTTTTCTTCTTTTTGGGGCTTGTAGTTACACCTGCTCCGGCTCCCGCACCGGCTCCTTCCATACTTGAAACAACAAGTAATGCTTTCAATAAAACATCTCTGTCAGCTTTAAGGGTTTTTAAGAAATTTTTCAGGCTCTCAGGAGTAGGTTTCAGCCTCGTAAATTGCTCTGCAACTTGAATGAGCAGATCCTTGATTTCTAATCCAGGCTTAGTCTTATGCGCAAGCAAACTATCAACCAATGGATCAACAATATAGCTAATTCTTTCCTTCTCCATTTTATCCTTAACAAATTGGTCTATAAGATTTGTAATCGCCAAAATTGATCCAGAAATTACTTGCGACTTAACTAAAGACGAGCCTCCCAACATTAATTCAAAAAGTTGTTTAAAATAAAGAACCATAAAATCATCATGGGATTTACGAAGTTTTTCTTTCAATTTCGCAATGCTCGATTTTTCTAAAACAGTAGCATATTCTAAGATTTCACCAACGCTACGACAGAGCATGCTAGATAATAAAAAAAATGAAGGGTTCTTTTTATCTTGCATGCACGGCATAAACTTCATAGGAAACTCACAACCAGAGTCTGCACGTATACCTGCAGGACCGCCAGGAAACACTTTTAAATCCCTATCATCAAGAAGCACCAACAAATAAGGCCCTAAAAATTTTTCAACCTGAGGCGCCACCTCGCTACGAATTTTCTTATTTTTAAGCAGATTATAAAATCTCTCCAACTCAAGCATTAAAAAATTAAATCTACAGCTTAAGCTAGCTACAGCATTTGTAATAAAACAACTTAAAATTGACTTTGCTTGAATCATTGCATTAATATTTTGCAGGAATTTTTTAACTTCATTAAAGACACCTGCATCATCACGCGGTAATTTTTCTAACTCAGCAAGCCGTTCTACAATTTGACTGTGATGCACATAAAATTCAAATGACCTACCCACGCGAAAACACAATACTTCAGACAAAATTGAAAACATCTTACAAGCATCATGAATTACTGCCAACTTTTGAGATTGCAATATTTGGCCACATAAAAACTCTGGCAGCAGCGATAAACAAGCTATTCTTGAAGCTTCATCAAAATCACTACAAGAACTCAGACCTGACTTAAATTTTTCTTTAGCAGCTATAAGCCCTGGCAATAACGACCAATCCAGCAATTTTTCAGTATGCCCCAAAATGGTCGAAGTTTCTGTATCAAGCGTTTTAAACAGATGCAAATAATACAATACTGCAAATTTTTCCAGTAGCACTTGAAGCTTTTGTAACTTCTCAACAGAATAATCATGTGCAAATAACATCAAAAGGGTTTCTCTAACCCAAAACACAAAATCACTTTTACTAAGATTGATGCTTGGTATTTTAACAAATGAAGAAAAGTAACCATCTAAAATAGCTTGCAACGCAATTAAGGCCTCCTCAAAATTTCGAGCCGTTATAGCCTCTTTAATTGCGCTACGATCTGCTGCACTACGATCTGCGATGTCCGCCTCAACACTACTAAACTCTCTGCGCGCTGTACCCGCTCCCGCCGCTGCCGCCATGATCACTCCTGGTTATTTTTAAAATTTTAATATTCTATTATATTTTTATTAAAAATAATATAATTTTTTAAAATATTTATAAGGTTAATGTTATAATTTATAAAACAAAGATCGCATTTGATATAATCAATATTATCCACTACCAGTAAAAGCAATACTTATGGCTCAAGGCAACAGCGATAACGATTCTATAGTTATTCTCGATGACACTCCAACTGAGACAATTGATGTCAAACAAGCACTCGCACAAGCGCAAACACAGTTCGTAGAAAAAAAATACACTGCGAGCGAAGCCGCCTACACTTTAATTTTAGAGGTAGCACCTACCAATGCACAAGCACGATTTTTTCGAGGATATTGTTATTACGCCTCTAGAAAATATACAGAAGCGCTGAGCGATTACGAATATAGCATTAGATCAGAAGAATATGGGCTGATGAGTCATTACTACAGCGCGCATATTTATTACCGCATGAATGAGCTTAAACATGCTTTAGAAAAAATAAATTTATTTATCAAAAACGAATATCATTTTAATCCTCATTATGTCAAAGCAATAAGATTAAGAATTGAAATATTTAAAGCTTGCGATGATTTGATACCGGCACTCCAAGATCTTGAGTTTTTATTAAACAGATCAAAATTTACCAAAGGCCCTACAGAAGCACTCATTGCAGAAATACAAACATTGATAGAAGCTCATAAAGTTAAAATCATTCCCAGCACAAGCACAACAACAGATATAAGCAGCAGTAACATACACATAAGAGCGCTCTTTAACAGTTTAATAAAAAATTTAAAACATCATAAAGATTATTCTAGCGCTCAAGGAGTTTGCGAAGACCTAATAAAGCTCGACCCGCTCAACGTTCAAGCAAAATTTTATCGCAGCCACTGCCTGTTAAAGTTAAGCGGAGAAGGTTATGATCAAAGTGAAACTATCATTCAAGACTTACATTTTGCATTATCAAAAAACTTCTCTGTATTCTTTTGCTTATGCAACCTCGCTTTAAACTATCACCAAATGAAACAGCACTACGTTGCCCTCGCCTATATCGAACAAGCGTTCACACTCTTTCCTGAACATAAAGATAAATTTTACGCCTTTCGAATCAGAGGCATGATCAAAAGCAAATTAGGCCAATTAGAAGCCGCGCTAACAGATTTTAAAACCGCCGTCACTTTAAGTACCAAGGAAGATAGCGCTACCATAGAATTGTACAGTGATCTCTTAGAAAAAATGACACCCGTAGGCGAGAAAAGAAAAAGATCTAGATCCAGCAGCTACGACACAGAGGCTGCATTCGACACCTCATGCCAAGAAAACACTCGCGCCACAAAAAGAGCAAGAACAAAACCATTTGAAACTTTCGCATCCCTATCCTACACCCCAGAACGATTCAAAGAAGATCCCGCAGATCCAATTGCTGCTGCAATGGAAGAACCTACTGCAAGCGCAACGCTCTTTAGGGATAAACATGACGCAACCACCTCATCAACTACTGCCGCTGCTGGAGCAGGTGCTGGTGCCAATATTGAGATAAGATAAATATACCAACGTACTTCAAAATGCGGCCTCCCTCACAAACGTCACCCATCCTATGGGCCTAAAGCGCAAGCATAAGGCAGCACAGGATTGACCTTGGAGGTGGTGATGCTTGTGTGAAGGAAATTCGCATTTTGAAGTACAATGTGTATATTATTACGCATATATACCTTTTCAAACTCAAGATGCAGGAATTATGACAAAGAGTTTTTTTATTTAAGAAAGCTTCTGAACCGAGGAATAGCGAGCTATTCCGAGGAGAAAAAGCCTCCTTAAATAAAAAAAATCAAAGTCAGAAACCTGCATCTTGAGTTTGAAAAGGTATATACCCATCGCACTTCAAAACACTAGTTTTTAAAGGATCCTTATGCCAATTAACACCAAACACTTAGAACGCTGCATCAAAACTCTCGAATCATCTCTTGAACATTTAAACGCCGCCAAAAAAAATAGCATTGATTATGAGATTTTTCGCAATGCGGTAATTAAGGGCTTTGAACTAAGCTTAGAGACAACAGGCAAACTGCTTCGAAAAACGCTCAAAAGCTTTCACGGCAATCCACGTGCTGTTGATGCCCTTACCTACAAAGAAATATTACGTGAAGCAGCAAAATCAAGCCTCATCGATCCAGGCGCGATTGAACGCTGGTTTCAATACCGTGACAATCGCAATAATACCGCCCATGATTATGGTGAAGACTTCGCTGAAGAAACACTGTGCTTACTTCCGCCTTTTCTTCAAGATGTAAAAGCGCTACAAAAAATCATCGAAAAAAAACTAGGTACATAAATGCTCGACCTAGAAGCTAAACATCTAACCATCATTCGCACCCTACTCACACAATATGCTCCCCACATGACCGTATGGGCCTATGGCAGCCGCGTCAATGGCCAAGGACATGCAGGCAGTGATCTTGATCTTGTGATTATAAATCCCCATAACCCAAACGAGCCTCAAAAAAAACTTACAGAACTGCGCGAAGCTTTACATGATAGCAATTTACCCATGAATGTTGATATTCACGACTGGGCGCGCATTCCGGAAGATTTTCGAACAGAAATTCAAAAACAATATGCGGTTGTTAGCTTGTCGTAGGAGCGTTTTAACTTAAGAGCATCTCGAAAAGTCTAGTAGCCTCATCGCATTTCTTTAATATCTTAGGATTAAAAGAAAAACCCTCTTTCGGTAGAAAATCATGTGAAATAAAGGCCGTACAACCTTCAGACTGAACCTTCAAAAGGCCTATTTCATTAGCTTTCATAAATTTGTTTCCATCCTGCCAAACATAGAAACAAACCGCTCATCCTTAACTATAGATTTTAAATACTTAGAAAACACACCTTGAGAAATATACTGCCCTACCTCCACCTTTACGACTTAGTCAAATTAGGTACCTGCGGAGTTTTGTCGTGTACTAAGTGCTTTTATAACACCATTTACTTATAGGTTATTTCTATTATAAAATTTTTTTCCTAAGTAATTTTTTCATGTATTAACTTTAACTCTGGAGATGACTCTATGCACACACAACGCCCCACTTATTTTGAATATGCACTCATGAGTCAGGACTGCTATTTAAATACTCTCAGCACAGGAAGTGCGGCAGCTACAGCTGCAAGTGCAACAACAGGAACTCCAGCAGCAACAGCAGCAACCGCCGCCGCAGCTGCGGGAGCAGGAACTGCTGCAAGCACAACCGCTACGGGAGTAAAATACTCTGCTCCTGGTAAAGCAAGGGAATATTTACTAAGCGTAGGATGGATCCCTTATGAAACTGTCGAAGGAGATAAAGAAAGTGGTTATGTGGGCTGCATTTATATACATCCTACACGTAGAGAAATTGTTGTAGCGCATGCAGGCACCCAAGGCTCACGGTTTGAAACTTTACTTGCAGATAAAGAAGGTGTGGTAAGTGCAAAACCTCACGCACTACTCATGGATTCGATGTTAGCAATAAAACATCCCGGATTAAAGCATCCAGAAACAAAGGCTGGAACAACAATAGAAGAATTAGTAAAACAAGGCTATCATTTATCATTCACCGGACATTCCTTAGGAGGATTTTTAGCAGAACTAAGTGTTTATGGATGTTACCGAAGATTTGGCCTTAAGGAACCTCTACCAGAAGTATCCGCGGTTACCTTTGAAAGCCCAGGGGCTTTAGAAGTAATGCAAATTTGGGATAAAGATTACCGACCCGAGGATAAAGTAGCACATACTAGCTTTGATATCGTCAGCTTCCGCTCAGCACCCAATTTAGTCAACACTGTGGGCACACCCGCAGGTGATACCTTATACCGCTTACTCACTTTATCAGGTAAAACTTATTCCAGTTTTACAGAATACTTATTAGCAGCACATTCAATGAACAGCATCGTAGATATTTTTGACCCCACATCAGGCCTGCCACCAACTGAAAAATGCATCCGCATGCAATCTTGGCCAAAAGCAGATCATAAGGATGTATTTAGCTTTTTAGAAGAACTTTCAAAACGACCGGTTAATGCAGCAATAACTGCATTAAACAATGTCATCATGGCGCCCGTTTCGTTGTTTGCAAATTTATTTAAAAACGCGCACGCGTACGTAACAGGCACAACCGTTGGTCGAGAAAATTTAATTATTATCTTTGGCGGCGGCGAAGCTTTAAAGACTTTATCCGCATTAGTTACAGCTTCAAGCGATACCACTTATCATGCCAAATTCGAGACCAGTGACCCTAAAGAACTTGCAAGTTTAATCACGACCCATTATTGCACTAATTCACATGCCCTACCCATTAACGTCGGATTACCGCTACGGCATATTAATCCTAAATTATGGCAATTTTTGGTTTCTTACAAAAAATATGCAGCGGATAAATCATTCCAAAAATTTTTAGAAAACCAAGGCATAAAACTTAGCGACATTCCCGCTTTTAAGTTAGGACATAACAATACTGTTTTAATAAGCCCAGCCGATGTCAATGTATTTGCATTAAGAGATCAGCTAGAGGATTTTCTTCTGAGATATCCAGAAATCGCGTTAATCGATGACGCGTATCAAACCTATAAAGAAAAAACATTAAAAGATCACATTGAACGATTACAAACACAATCAGAAACGCAAAGAAAAATAGTTGAAAGCCTAAAAGAAGCTATCGATGAAGAAGATGAAGATGTAAAAGAAGCACAAGCAAGCTTAGCAAGCATGGAAACAAAATTAGCCAAACTTACTGAGCAACTCACAGCGTTACAAGAGCAAAAGGCAGAAGAAGGCAAAAAAGCGCTGATTGGACCCGATAGAGCAGTCGCCGGTACTGGAGCCGCAGTGGCGATTAAAAAAGATTCTTATGCTGAAGTCACCATAGGCAGAATAGCTCCAGCCGCTGCTGCTTATTTACATAAAAAACAACTAGCATATTTGATGACCACAAAAGCTAGCGCAATATATTCTATAGTGGGCGGAGCTTATGCTGAGGAAGAAGGTGCTCGCGCTATTGCGCACGTAGGTGATATTGATTTCCCTCCCGGATACTTACCCCCTGATTTTGATACTCCAGCACCCGGGGTGATGATGGGTACAAGCGCAGGGCCTAGCGCTGCATCTGCGTTAACATTCAGCGCACCAGGTGGTCCTGGAGCAGGTGCTGACGCGGGAGCTGGTGCGGGAGCTGGTGCAGGTGCTGGCACTGGAGCAGCTAGCGGACGAAAGTAACAACCCCTTTTGGCACTGCTAAACCAGAAGGATTAAGTTTCACAGCGCTCCCAGGATCTAGAGTATATGTAGCCATCAGCGGCAGTGGCTCTGCGCCTGCAATTGCTGGCGAGAGCGTATATGCATCATCGGCCGCGAGCGGAACAACTACACCTGAAATAGAAGCTACTTTTGAATTCAATCTTCCTACAGATAATGAATCTTATTTTGTTGCTAGGAAAAATTCCGAAGGTAAGGAAATTATAATTGCTTTATCTGAGATTTTTTCTAAAGATAAAAAACAAACTCGCGAATTACGAGTTCTTCACGGCTTAGCAGGATTAGGAAAAACCGAAATTGCCATTCGTTATGCGCACTTTAAGAAGACCGAATATAAATACCTGATCTGGTTCTCAAAAGTCTATGATATTAAAGGCTTAGATAAGCAATTTTCAGATCTTGCCAAAGAATTAAATCTTGATGAAAAAAAGATTAGCGCTGATCCTATAAGAGCAGTCTTAGATCATTTATCAAAATTAACGAAACCCTTTTTAATCGTTTACCAAAACGCTTTTAGCTATCCAGAATTAGCGCCTTACATACCAAAGCGCGGACATATATTGATTACCTCCCCACAATCAGACACGTGGCCTATTCATCATAGAATGATGATAGGGCCTATGTTCGAAAACGAAGCGTATAGATTAGTATATAACACACTCAAAGCCCTTGAGCATGACGACAGCAGAAGTAAAAAATTATATCTCGACACAGATATTGTAGCCCTGATTAATAAAATGGAATCTCATCCTCTAGCTTTAGTGCAAGCTTGCGCATTTATTCGTGCAACCGAAAAAAGATCTATAGTTGCTTATCTTAACGATTACCGCACTTATAAAAGAGCTACGTTGAACACAAAACCTCCATTGATGCACTTTAGTAGCATTGATAGCACCGCAGAAGGCACACATCCTGCTGTTTATGCACCTGAGTGTGTATGGATTGCCTTTGATAAAATTATAATACATATAAAAGAGATACGTCCTAAAGCAGCAAAACTACTTCAGTTAATTGGTTTTTTAGCCCCCACTGCCATTAACAGAAAATTTTTGCTTTTTTTATGCATAAATAAAGATGAAATATCTTCTGAAGATGAACTCCAAGCACAAGAGGCTTTGGACGTATTAATCGGATTTAATTTTCTAAGAAAAGAGCCTACAGGCTATATGCTACCTTATGTTTTTCAAGACGTCATTAGAACCATGCATGCCGAAACTTGGGTAAGTGCAATGACTCATTTGTATATTAATGCTGCTAGAACTTATCAATTACTTGTTAAAACTGAAGATGAGCATGAAGGTCAAGATTATAAAACACTTTTATCGCATTTCCGATATATCGAAAGTAAATTTTCGGAAATTTTAAAAAAAATCACAGAATCTGATAAAGCATTTACTATAAGTTATGCACGCTTTTTAAGCGCCTACGGCAGCTTATTATCTTATTTTTCTGATTATCATAATGCTCTGGGTTTTTTAGCTCGCGCCTTAAGCATGTTATTAGAATATGATGAAGCCTGCACAAAACCTATAATAGCAAGCACTTACGAAACATTAGGTAAAGCACATTTTTATACCGATAATTATGCCAAAGCGCGTGAATTATTTGTCAAAGCTCGCGAACTACAACTACTACTGTATGGTAATCGTTCAATTGAATATATCACAAGTTGTCGATGGTATGCCAATACCTATAACAGAGAAGATGCACCTAACGAAGAAAAAGAGCTGGCCTTACGTTTATACAAAATTGCACTAGCGCTTTTAACTTCTCGTGAACAATTAAATGCAATAGAACAAAAAGAAAAAGCCAGCTTATTAAACAGCCTAGCAATCGCATATGAACGATTAGACCAATATGATTTAGCAGTAAAAGCTTATAAAGAATCACTTGCATTCTACCCTGAAAAAAGTTTAGGTATGATTAAACCCTTAACCAATTTGGGAGATTGCTATTGCAGGCAAGGCCAATATGAAGCAGCAGAAACTGCATTAATAAAAGTGCTAGATATCCAAAAAAAGTACCACCCTATGGGACATATAGATATCGTAATAACCTTATCCAACCTAGGCAAGCTTTATTCTGAAACCCATGATTATCTTAATATGGCAAAATATATGCAAGAAGCCTTGAAAATGGCTGGACTTTTTTGGAGCGTTGATGACATTCCTTATCTAGAACAAATCTGCCAATGGGGCATCACATTAGAACGCTTAGGAGATTATACACAAGCTGAAATGTTTTTAAAAAATGCACAAAGTACGTTCTTAGACTCCGTTAAAAAAAGAGGCGAATCAAACATTGTCTTTGAAACTTTTTTAGTCACAAGCTTGGGTGAGCTTTATTTTTATCAAGAAAAATACAAAGAAGCACAAGATAGCTTAGAAACAGCATTAATCATAAAATTAGCAAAAAAAGATATTTTCAAACCCATAGATTTAATAACAGAATACACGCTACTTGCCAGACTCTATGCACAAGACCCAAAAATGCATGAAAAAGCCATTGCATTTATGAAAGAAGTTATAGAACTAAAAACTAAGCATTATAAATCTGAAGAGCATCTACAAGTAGTCACTAGCCAAATTGATTTAGCTTTAGTACAGAGAGATATGAAAAATTATTCCGCCGCATTGAGACTTTTTGAAACTTTCTTTCTAAAACTAACAAAAATATATAAACAAAAAAATTTATACATGGCCTTAAGTTATTACGAATATGCCGTACTACTAAAGGAAATGGGAAAATATAAAGATGCCCTGTCTATGACACTCTTAAGCATTGAACAATTAGCATATTTTGGTCATGAACCTTATTATCAAAAAGCTAAAAAATTGCTTGATACACTTTATGAGGCAACCCAAAAATCTCCTACCAAAAATCATCTTTTAAATAAAAACCTTGTAGGCCCATTATTAAAAATATTTGCTTATACCAACTCCAAGGATAGTCCTATCGACAAAGATGAATTAGAAACTGCCTTCAGACCTGACACCAAAAATGCAGGAGAAGTTGCAAGCGCAGCGCTTACAGCCACTACTTTTAAACCACAGACAAATAGTGACGAAGAGACGTTAATAGATCTTGCAACTCTACAATCACAAAGAAGTATTAACAAAGCGCAAGTAGCAGGTGAAGAAAAAAAATGCCGCATCATCCCCGCAAAACCAGATGGGAATTGCGGCTTTGAAGCAACTTCTTTAATCTTAAGGCTTTCAGGCAATGCAGCACTAGCTGATGCCATAAATCGAAACAGCTTTATAGAAAGAGTAGTAAGCTTACATAACGGTAGTGATAGCGAATTAAACATTTTAATTGCAGCGATGCTAGAAAGAGATAGGGTCGCAACTATTGACGAATGGCAAGAAAAATTTAAAGGCACTACTTATTGGGCACACGCAGAACACTTTAAAGTTATGTCACGCATTTATAATTTACAGTTTGAATTTTATCATTTGCACACAACTGTCTTCCGCAGCTATCAGCATATTTATCCGATGATTAACACTTGCGCCGATACTACACCCACTATAATCAGATTAGTTTATCTACCCACTAAAGAACAAACTGGCAGAGATGCAAGCTTAAAGCACTTTGACGGCCTGATGATTGATCCCACACTAGCACAGATTGAAGAAATTGATAAAAAAATGAACGAAACTATTATAAGCTTGGGCGACAAAAAACGACTCTACTTGTTAAGTAAAGATTTTTTTCCTCGAGGCTAATTTATTCGTAATTCAAAATGCGAACTTCCTAAAAAAATTTTGAGATTTACAATTTCATTAAACAAGCAAAACTTTTCAAAAAAGTGACAAACAAAAAATTACTGCCAATAAAGGTACCATCACAAAGTCCGCCACATGCCCAGGCGCAACGCCGGTAGTTTGCACAAAACTAAAATGCATAAAAATCATACGGCCACTATATTCCAGAAAGAGCAATAAATACATAAAAGGAATTAAAACGCGATAACGCCACAACACAACAACATAAACTAAAGCCATCAATAGTTGCGACAAGCCCCACAAATGCATAAGTAAAATCACTGCCGCTCTAGCATTGCTCGAAAATACGTCCAAAGGAATATGCGCAATACTTTGCGCACCGCCATCAGTAGCAAACATATGAACTAAACTACGTACTAGCGTAACTATAGTAATAACAACAAACGCCCACTGCGCCAAAACACTGCCTTGATAATTATTATTAAGCGTTGCAGGAAATAATTTATTCAGCATAGCAAATAGCCTTTGTGTTAATTAATGTCGCGTCTACCTAATCATAGCTGCAACAAACAAGAATTACAGTTTATATAAAAATGATCAGATATAAAACAAAAACTTGACATACCTATTCTCACACACTAAAATACATAAAATTTATTTTATTGAAATATAATTATATATAAAAACAATTAAAGGAAAATCATGAACTTCTTAATTAAAGCGCCCTTATTAAGCACCATTCTTGCTTTTAGCGCAACAACCTTAGCAACAGACTATACTCAATATTGCCCAGCGCTAGACCAATTACATGTAGAGCAATTAGGCCCACAAGCACAGTTATACGCCTACATGGGCATCAATAATAATGGCGTAACCCTAAAAGCAAATACTGATGATCCACAATACATATTTCCTCAACAAAACACCCCCAGTCCACGGTCTATCGATAGTGGCTTAACGACCTATATCGCTATTTCACATACTTTAAGATGTGATTACACTATGATCAATGTCTTAGGCTATCCTGTTAACTACCCTCTTTATAATCATGACGCTTATAATCAATGCGCAAATGGTAATTTAGTGCTAGCAGGCCAATCCTGTAACTAATATTGGTATTTTGGTGTATACCAAAAATACTTCCTCAACAAACCAATTTTGACAATTTGGTCAAGGTACTTACCTGCAGTAATACGATTAATCCCCAAATCATCTTGCAAAAATTCAATTTTCGTATAAGGATGCTGAAAAAGATTATTTAGCAATTCTTGGCTATAAATTTTTGGCAAATCCTTTAGTAATTTTATTGCATACTTGTTAGTTAAAGTTACGCTTGACGAAAAAAAATTGCAAGCGTACTCTTTTTAACAAGAGATGCTCACTATTCTCAGATTGATAGATAAAAGACTATAAGGAGAATTTACTATGGCCCATAGAGGAATAACAGCAACTTTAACCGAACTTGATGCAGCAATGCGGCCTCATGGAACTATTTTGAGAGGAAGAGGTTATTATAGTTTTATGACTCAAGAACCCGGAGGCGACAGTACGATAACAGTTTTCCATTGCCTGCCTGCTTTAATACTTATGTATAAAGTTTTGCTGGAACATAACGATCGCTATATAAATTTTATGTATAAAGGTCCTATATTTTTACTTGAAGACACGACTTCATTTAGTAAAAGAACAGCTTTGTTTTTAGCAGTTATTGTTGGTGTGCTTGCTGCTTTTTTTAAATGGATGCCTTTAGATTCAAAATGTACAGTGCATGATGAAACTCGACCGGGGAAAACCATTCATCCTTGCTGGCCATGGGCAGGTGGATTTTCACTTGTAGCTATAAGTTTAACTATGATGGTTTTAGGGTATTGTATTTACATTCCTGAAAGAAGAGCAGCAAGGAAAAAATTTATTGCTGAACTGAATTTAAAATTTGATAACCCTGCTTATGATGCAATGCTAAATCAGTTTTTAACGGATAGCGGAGTTGTTATTCCAGGAACATTAAATTGGTCAGCTACAGTAAAATTTAATAATAAAGAATGTTCTCTAAGAAAGTTATGCATGATGATGTTAACTACTTTTGATGAAGAACTTAATGAAAAAATGTTAAGTCCAATTCTTGATACATTAATTCGAAATAGACCTTATCATTTTAAGATTACAACTCTCGCTACAAAAGATACAATTGATTGCATTATTACACCAGAAGGCCCCATTTGTGATTTTAGAGAAGGAGTCACTGCAGAAACTATGCCTACATTAACAACTCCCTTAAGTGTAGCGGTATTACCATGGCGTTCAGCAAGAGCGGATGGAGTCCCAACTTTAACGCTTCCAGGGACAATGAATATTGGATAATTTAAAATTGCAAAAAGATTTAGATGATTGGGTTAATTACTACAATCATGAACGGACTCATCAAGGAAAAATGTGTTGTGGCAGAACGCCAATGCAAACTTTACTTGATGGTAAAAAAATCTGGCAGGAAAAAGTGAGTAATTTAAACTTGACCTGACAGTAAAAACACAACCCGAGCGGGTAACTGTTTTTTAGCCAATACCCACGATGAATCCACATTCATATAGCGTAACTCTTCGTATTAATGCTTAGGCCCCTCAATAATAACTGCCTCCATATCGCCTCTATCATCATTAATAGAGTTTAAAAAAGGCGCTCTAGATCTTTTTGCCATAATTTCATTCTTATCACTTTTAACATGCTTTTGAACTCTAAAACCATTATAGGTAGCTGAGATAATTAAAGCTAATATTCTAGCTAAAAAAAGTGGAAGAATACTTTTGTCCATGACTAAACCAATACCTGCACCCAATGCAACCCCAAAACCAGTCATAAAAATAAGACTAGCTAAAGTGGGCCATAAAATATCTTTCCAACCACCACGTAATGTTCCACCTGAAACGATTCGAAGGGCATCAGGAAACAAGCTAGCCGCATTAATTAAAAGCAGTTTCCACGCAAGATCTTCAACTTGCACTGCTGCATTTTGTGGTAAATACGCACTAAAAATGGGCTTCTTCGCTGTAAGCGATGCAACTATTAGAAGAATATTGAAACCTAAACATCCAATACTACTAATTTGAAAATTTTGTAAAATTCTTTGACTCAAATTTTGAGCGGTTTTAAGAAAATGGAGTTCTTTCAGCTTATTATATTCTACCAAAGCCTTCTTTCTTGCTCCAGCGTCTTGTGATGCAAGTAAAAGTGATGCTTGAGCAAACCCCTGCGATAAAAAGCCTGCTAGGGTTAGTAATAAAATACCTGGATTAATGGCAGGCAAAATCTCACTTGACCATGCGCCAACAATCCATGAAATCACTGCTAGATTAAGCCATTCCGAAATTCTTTGTAAAGATAACTGCCAACCAGGCTCAATAATTGCCCATACATGTTTGCCAAAATCAGGTATGCGATAATTATAGAGATCAAAGCCTTTATATGCGGCACGTGAAAACCAAAACTGAAAGCATAAAACATTCAACCAACCAGATATACTCGGCCCCAACCCAACTCCAAAAGCCCCCATGTTATATTTCAGCCCCAATAGATATGAAATAATGATCGCTGGTATGCGATAAGTAATTGCCATAATCAGAGGCATATGAGCCAGCTTTTCAATCTGAAAAACCACTTGTGTATTATGCCACCAAAGTGTCTCAGCTAAAGCTGCCGGCGCAAAACCAAAACAAAAACTTTCTACTTGGCCTGCAACTTGAGAATTAATAAAAAAACTAAGAACAGGCCCTGCACCTAAAAAAAGTCCAGCTCCAAGCAAACCTAAAGGAAAACTTAAAAATACACTTGTGCGTGTAATTCCACTTAAAGATTTCTCATTCTGTTGTCCTAACGCATCCCCTAAAGCAACCGCACTGCCAATAAGTGTGCCACAGGTAGCACCTAAAATAAGTGTTTGTAATGTAGTAACGATGGGTGAAGCAGCATTGGCATTTGCTCCAAGTTGCGACATCAATGCACTATTGACAAGATAATGGGTTGCTAAAACTAACCCTCGAATACCAAAAGAAACTGTTGCATGCAAAATTTGATGAATTGTCTTCTGTAATAAAAAAGCATCAAGATAAAATGCAAATTTTTTTTTATCAATAATATGAGAAACTCTACTATACTTTGCTTCTGACTCTTCAAATAACACGATTGCCATTTCTAATTCTGAATCTTCTAACTTTTCTATATTTGTACGGGGATAATAAACTTTATTTAGAAATTGTCGTTTAGTGGGTACTTTTGGGTCTGGATATAGCCGAATCACTGGTTTTTCTAAAACTTCGGATAAAGCTTGGAAAGCTATTGAAAAATGAATATTCTCTACAGACTCAAGAGACGCAATATAAGTATCAAAATCTTGCTCTAAAGAATAAAACTTTCTAAACCGATCTGCATGCAACCTTATATGCCCAATTATTTGCCCTTTTAATCGATGAGGTAGAACAGCTACATCTAAAGGATCAGACATTGCATTAAATAATGCATCTTTCCCTTGATACGTTTCTAACAGTTTCAGCCCTAAATTTTTACTAATATATTCCGCGCTAGGATTAATCTCTCTAGCATCCAGCAATGAAACTTTGACTCCTTCTAATGACATAATAATTCTCCTTTTTATAATTTAACTAATAAATGTTGATGATCTGCTAAATGTGCACTTGAAGTTAAAAATGGCGGAGAATACTTATGCAATAAACTTAAGTTTCTTAGCTCCTCTTCATTACTACCTTCTTTTTCCAAATCCATTAAAGCAACAAAATTTCCTAAAGCATCTCTTTCCATCATATTAATTTGCTCTACAAAATATCCTGCAACATTAACAAAAGCACACGCTTGTTGCGCTGATTTCTCTCTAACAAAAAATGAACTTATCTTAGTAACAAAAGAAAAAGCAGCAAATCCTTTAGCACTCAGTACTAATGAAGCTAACATAGGCAAAAATAATGCCACTAAGTTATAAGGGCTATGCTCTTTCGCAACAGAACCTGCTGTTCCAAAGCTAAAAGCAACGCATAAAAATGATAAAAAAATTAAATTTGAATAAATAATGGTGTTAAAACGCCAAGCATAATTTGGTTGAAACTGTCGTGCAAGAATTTCTGCAGTTAGTTGTATCAAAACATTCATAATTTCATGAAGCAAGAAAAACATAAGTAAAAAAGAAGGGATAACAGATAAAATCCCAATAGTTCTTGCACCTTCAATCGGAAAATGAAATTCTATTTCTAATGATTTTTCTACAGCACGCTCATAAAGGATAGCCCTAAAAATCGGCCAGATAATTGCAATAAGCAAAGTAATTAAATAAGGTAACCTATGGTAACGATCAAAAGCTTTTTGAGCAACGACAAGATTGCATCCCCCTCCTCGCTGCATAAGAAAAAATAATAGTCCTTTCATCAGTTGAATATGCTGCTCAATAGTAGGATTTTCTGGAAAATATTTTTGATACAATATCGCCAATTCAGACTTTGGCAAATTCACAACAGTTGTTGCACCAGAATAAATATGCCCTATTAAAGCCATTCGAAATTGCTCAACACGGCTGCATAAGGGCAAACCCCTTCTAATTGAGCTCCATAGTTTTGAATAGGAAAAATTACCACTAATAAAATCTCCCAAAAAAGCAAAAATTGCTAAATAACGAGCATGAGTATTGTAGGCATAAGCAATACAAGTATCAGGTATTGCACTTAATAATGCTAACAAAAATATTACAACTAATTTTAAACAAGTTTTTCTATTACGATGTATAACAAAGCCATCAAAACCCAATTGAAATAATGTATCAAATAACCAACTATTGAGTAGTATTACTGAGGCAACCCCACCCACTCCATAGAAATAACCCAATACTTGATTATCCCCACCAAAATGACGACCACTTTCAAAATATGAAACAGATGTTGAAGCAGCTGTAAGAACAGCAAGCGTGATACGAAAGGGCGAATTGGGATTATAAATTGACGCTGGCTTTGCCTTAGCAAATACCAAATCCTGTTCTGAAAAGTGTTCAGCAGACTTTAATTCCAAACTCAAATAACTAGGCATAATACTCTCTCCTCATGGGAAAATTGACATGTTCTTTTGTACATTCTATAAGCTTACGGGCAATTCCAATTTCTGAAAGAGAATGACCAGCATCATCAATAATATATAATTGAGCTTCAGGCCATATATTAATAAGGTCATAAGCACTTCTCATAGGACAGCAAAGATCATAACGACCTTGGACGATACTGCAAGGAATTGATTTAATCATATACAAATTTTTTAGCAATTGCTCCTCAGCTAAAAAGCATTGATGCTTTAGATAATAAGATTCTATACGAGCAAAGCATAAAGCATGTTCAGATTCTATTGCTTTAGCAACAAATTTTGGATCATAATAGAGTTTTGCAATACTTGCTTCCCAAAGAGTCCAACGTACAGCAGCCTCACTTTGTATTATAGTATCACCATGAGCTAAAAGCTCAGAATAAGCAGCAATGAGATCATTTCTTTTTATTTCTGGAATATAGTCACTGAATTGTTGCCAAAACTCAGGAAAAATATGATTAGCACCCTCTTGATATAACCATTTTATTTCTGAGGAACGAGCTAAGAATATTCCTCTCAAAATTAAATCTGATATAGATTGAGGATAGGCTTGTGCATAGGCTAAGGCGAGAGTACTACCCCATGAACCACCAAAAACAGCCCATTGCTCAATCTCTAATTTTTTGCGTATTTTCTCAAAATCCTCAATAAGGTGATGCGTTGTATTCTCTTCAAGGGAAGCAAAAGGCTTGCTTTTACCACATCCACGCTGGTCTACCAAAATAATGCGATATTGCTCCGCATCAAAAAAACAGCGATGTATTGGAGAAATACTAGATCCAGGACCACCATGAATATACAAAATAGGCTTACCGAATGGGTTGCCACATTCTTCAATATATAAAGTATGTAACGAAGATACTTGAAAAAAATATATATGATATGGCTCAACCATTGGATATAAAATGTTTTGTAACATATAATTAACTCACTACTCAACCATTGAAATAACATTAGCGTTATCGCTATTTACTTTACTCTTAGCCTTTACTCCCGAAGAAGATTTTGACACATGAGCAGCTAAAATTGAACTACACTTCATTGAGGCAAAACCGATAATGAAAACTACCAAAATCTCAAAAAAACTTAATATACGCGTTTTTTCTATACCTTCAATGATAATAGAGACAATAAAACTTAAGAAAAAAAGTGGCGCAATGACATGTGAGGTCACTCTTTTTAGTGCAAAAGTTAATGAAGATTGGTAAGCAATACTCGAAACAATCGCTAATATAAACCAAAAAATATGCGTCTTAAATGCACTACCATCTTTTCCAACTAATGAAAAGCCTTTAACTCCAAAAATCAGTAAAACAAAAAGAGTCGATAATACATAGTAAAATGACATCGTAGTGCTAATAGGCTCATTCTTTAAATGACGTAAAATCAAAACGCTTAAAGAATTAAAAAAACCAAAACTAAGGCCAAATAGATATCCTAGATTAAAAGAAGTACCCCAAGGATTAATAATGTATAGAATACCTAAACAACATAAAGAAATTAAAAATAATATATTACGGTCAAGAACAAAGTGATCAAATAAGACAAAAAAAATAAGAAGGTAAACAGGGGTCAAACTTGTCATCAAAACAGCATATACTAAAGGAATTTTAGGCAATGTAAAAAAAAGACAAATAATAGCTGAACATCCTGATATAGCCCGCAGAATATGCCAAATGATTAGCCGTGTTTTAAAAATATTTTTATATCCAAAAAACAAATATGGACATACAAAAATCATTGCTGAAATAAGAAAACGTAAACAAAGTAAAGTATCAACTGCGTAATATTTAAGAGCCTGGCTGATACAGGCTCCCATAAATGGTAAAATTAAAGCAGACAATATTCCTGGCCAAATAGAAAAAAGATTACGCATCTCAGCTAATCTTATCTCAACATCATAGAGGGATTATTTTGATTAAAAAAATGCTCAGGTGCAGCAATCAATTTCCCCCCTTTAAATTTACGGGCATATCGAATGGGATCTGGATCTGGATTGACCATGACATAATGAGGACCAATACCCGGCATATCAAATTCATCTCCAATAACTTTAAAGCCCATACCCCTATAATAAGGCGCAACAGTGCTTCGACCATTACACCAGATACCTGATTTACTGGTTGTTAATACATATGCATACAAAGTATTAAGCAAAATTGCCCCAACATTTCGATTACGAAAAGTGGGATCCACCGCCATACCTCTCAATCGCCAACCAATCTTAACCTCATCAGCACGATCAATGCTCGCTCCTCTTAAAACAGGAGGCTCAGCATAAATAGATGCAATACCCACTAATTTTGGATCTAATTTAGACTCTTTAATATTTTTAAAAGCCGATATATGATACTTAGCCTCGTCTAAAACAAATGCTCCCCAATGAAACGCCCCAGGATGACTATCTTCAGGATATTGCACCCGTTCAAGGGCCTGACCAGGCCTTAAAACCGACTGACGCAAAGCCCAAGTAGCTCTTGCTGGAATTTTTTCAACAAATATTACACATGACTGCATTTTGTTTTCCTTTATTTGATTTTAAATATTGGTTAAGCCATTCCAGCATCACATTGGGAACAGGAATACCTTGCTTTAAGCATTTCTGTTTAGACTCCCACTCAAGTACGCCAGGAAATAGTACTCGCTCATATCCAGCAGCTGGCTTAGTGTTGGATAAATCATTCAAAAAATCATTCATCCTTTGCAAAAAAATGTCATAATCGACAAATTTTTTAATATCTATCGCTATTACCATGTGATTATAATGTGGCCTACCTAATTTAGCACCATGCCCTATCCCGGATAAAATACCGGTAAGAACTTCAACCATGCAAGCTAAACCGTAACCTTTATGAGAGCTATTTTCTGGAAAACTACCCAAAGGTAATAAACTATCTTTTGCACATGGAACTTCTCGCTGTTGATAAGGCCTACCTGTATTGGCCTCAGCAACAATACCTGGAGGTAAAGGAATCCCTAACTGATGCGCCAACTGAAAAGTATTATAAGAAACAGCTGAAGTAGCCGCATCAAAAACAAAATGTGGCTCTTGCTTATTTGGCGCTGCTATGGCGATAGGATTGGTTCCTAATTTTTCTTCTGCTCCAAATGTCGGCAAAACTCTAGGAGGGCAACCACTCATACACATACCAATCATCCCTTTTTCTAAAGCCAACATTGAATGATAACTTGCCATTCCTAAATGGCGACTATTATTAATAGTAACCATGCCAATACCGCAAGCATTAGCTTTTTCTATCGCTATTTTCATTGCCTTAGGAACAATAACAATACCTAATCCTGCATCACCATCTAGATTAGCTGAAGCAGGTGCCTCTTTTATAATCTTAATATTGGGCTTAGCATTTAATTTCTGTGCATGGTACTCATCAGCATAGACTTTTAACATGCGTGCAACACCATGACTAGTCACACCGCGTAAATCTGCCTGAATCATAACATCTGTAGCTAGAGCAGCATCCCTTTGATTAAAACCAAAACTTAAAAAAACTTTTATTACTTTTTCTTGCAACAGTTCAACTGGCACAAAAGCAATGCGGTCATCGTCATTTTCAAATAATTTCATAATTTTCTACTTTAAATTTACTCCAGTCCCTGCTCGCCCATTATATTGAATTTTACCATTTTCAATTTTAATACCATCAGCACAATCATTAGTAATATAAGCTAAACAATCTAAATCAATTTCATCGACTAAAGGAGCTAATTGTGCTATTGCTGAGGCGCCTACAGATGATTCAGGCATACATCCCAGAAAAACTTTTAAGTTATAAGATCTTGCCTTATTAATCATGCGTAGAGCAGGTGTAATGCCTCCAGCTTTCATCAACTTTATATTTACACCAGCAAAATATTCAGCACAATTAGAAATGGAGGAAATATCCACGCAGCTCTCATCTGCAATCAGGGGTAAATCTGACAATTGCTTTAATTCTTTATAAGCTTTCCAGTCTTTTGCAGGCAAAGGTTCTTCTAAATACTTCACTCCTAAAGATGACAATAGGGGCGCTTTTTTATGTGCTTCAGATAAAGACCAACCGCAATTTACATCGACCCGAAAAGGCAGGTGTGTATACTGACGCAGAGCTTGTAAGAATTCAATATCTTTTTCATAACCTATTTTGATTTTAAACTCGGGCCAAGAATTATAAGCTCTAATTCTCTCTACAGTATTAGCAAGAGTGTCAATTCCTAAGCTATAGCTAGATTCAGGTATTTTTTTAGCATCAATTCCCAAAAAACTCATTAAGGAGATGCCACGCTTTCTACTCCATAAATCATATGCAGCAACATCTAAAGCACATTGAGCAAAGGGATAATCACAAAGTTCCTCATAAAATTGCTCCCACATTTCCTCTGGATGACAAAAGGTAGAGGATTCAATTTTTGATTTTAATTTTAAAAGAATTGTTTGTGTTGCTGCTATACTTGATTGATAAACTTGCGTCATAAACGCACTGGCTTCGCCAAAACCACTTATATTACCATCACGCAACTCTACAATTATACATTCTTGTCTAGAATAACTTTCTCTAGATACACTAAATTTTGTTACTAATTGCAAATTAATATGGTGAAGGAAAAGCTGCATTAGTGTATACCAAAATCAAAATTGATCTTATCTGTAATTTCTAATTCATCACACAAACGCTTTAAGCCAGAATAATCTCTGATAATCCGCTTGCCGGGTTGGAAGCTGTCGTTTAATAAGGTATCAATATGATCAAACCCAAGTCCTTTCAAAATAGCCTCAAAAGTTTTGCAATCTCCACTCACATAAGTTTCTAAAGCGAAAGGAAGTGCTTCCAAGAAAAAATCTTTTTGCGAGGGAGTCATCGCGCTATACATAAGCTTTGCAATTTGAACACAAACAGCAGCATGAGCATGTTCATCTTTATTATGAATAATAGCAATTGCTTTATTCATAGGTTGAATGTCATTAGAATCTGCAATCAAATCTAAATGCGCGTTAATACTTACTTCTGACACAGTGGCAAATAATACAGTCAATAAATCCTTTTTCCATTGTTCTGGATAAAGCGATTGCATTTTAACTAGCTGACGTGAAGAATAGGAATTAGGCAACTTAATATTTTCAGTTAAATTTCGTTTACGTTTTGTCACCATACTGGATTGAGTATGTAAAAGCGTATGGTAGTTCTCATCAATCATTGCCTGTAGAGAAGCATCCACAACTTCTTCATGCTCAGTTCCAGGAAAAAAACCTTTGCTCATGAGAAGAAATGCCGGGTTAGCAACTAATTCTTCACCATCATTGGTATTTTTATTATACCCCAACCAAGCCCATGCATTAAGTTTTATACGCTTATCTTCAGGTTGTTTTAAAAAATCAGGATGACCATGAAAAGGGATTAAAGCTAATGGAAAATCAGGTAGATTTAAATCATACATAACATCAAAATCCATTTCAGGCTTTTTCACAGTAGCTCTTTGCTCCCATAATGAATTAATTCGTATTAATTTTTCTAATGCATCCTCAACGCTCATATCCATATGAATATCAATGGGATTACTCATGTTAACCTCCTTTTTTTTTAAGCCAGTATCTAACCAAGTGTCGCTGCACATCCTGATATTTTGAACGTGCATGTAGCATACGATGATTATTCCAAATTAAAATTGCTTGCTCAGGAATTAAAATCGAAATTGCATTCTGCATAAATAATGTCAATATTTCTTTTGAAACTAGTTTTTTTTGCTGGTCTTGATTTTCTTGTTCAGCCTGCATTGCTTCTGGGCTATCTTCAACAAACCCATGAACATTATTAAAATTAAAATAATTATAACTGAAACGCAAAATTGGAAAATCGATATTTTTTTGATAGCACATCCCATAATAGTGATTTCTTTGCACATCTCCTGGAGTTACATTACCCCCAACAAACTTAACAGGAACATTCTCAAAATATTCTCTTGTCTTTGAGCTAAGAGCTTGCATTAATAAATGCCCATCATAGATCTGTGTCTCTCCACCACCGCATTGTGCTTGCTTAATACAATACAAAGCTAAATAATGTGGTGGAACCAAAAGATCAGGCGCTTCGGTGTGCGGTGAAATATAATTTTTGCTCTTGGTATATTGATATTTCTCATAGCCAATCGTTGATTTAACATCATATTCAAGCTCTTGATTATATTGAGGCATCAAAGTACCAAAATATGCAAGAACTTCACGCGAGACAAGTTTATTGGGAACATTTGAAATAATAGCATAACCTTGCTCACTCAAATCCTGTAAAGCTTTTTCTAAATTCATAATCTTACTCCATTAGGGTCATGAACTATATTTTGATATTTTTGCATAATATTTTTTGTAAGTGCGCTGAGTGTATAAACATGTTCATCAATACTTTTAACAGGCAATATCTCACAAGCTGTACCAGTAAGAAAAGCATCTTCGAAACGATGTAGATCATGTTTAGTAAGATCACATACTTCCATCCCAATACCTAAAGAATTTGCTATTTTCATAACTGTACTACGAGTAATACCTTCTAATGCACAATGGGAGGTGGGCGTATAAAGTACATTATTAGCAACAAAAAAAATATTTGCCGCACTTGCTTCAGCAATATAACCCCGATAATCTAAAAGCAATGAATCATCATAACCATGGTTAATGGCTTCATGCTTAGAAATCGTACTAATTGCATAGTTTGCTGCGCACTTGCTTTTAATGGGTGCACTATTTGGCATGGGCCTTACCCATTGCGAGATTAATAATCTAGCACCTCTATCTAGAGCTGATTGTGTATTAAAATAATTATTTGGAGTTTCCCAAGCTGCAAGTGCAACATGAATGCGTGTTAGAGGTGCAGACACAGAAATCTGCTCACTACCGCGCCAAGCAAAGGTACGAATGTAACCATTTACAATATGATTTTTTTGCAATAAGCTCCTTGCAGCCTTATTCAAATCATCAATTGAATGAGGTAGTGAAAAGCCTAAAATTTTTGCAGATTGAAAAAGCCGGTCATGATGTTCGGCTAATCTAAAAATATTACAATTATATACTCGAATCCCTTCAAATACACAACTTGCATAATGTAACCCATGCGTTAAAACATGTATCTTAGCCGTTTTCCAAGGTATAAATTCTCCATCATACCAAATTACGCCATTTCTATCATCAAAAGGTTCAATTAAACTCACAAAAATTTCTTAACATTTTATATTAAAACATTCAAAGATTTTATATATTTATCAACAAAAAAGTCAATAAAAAAACTTTAGATTTTATTATTGCATAGATTTAAGTATTATTGTAAAGTAACACAGATAAAATTTTATAAACAAGTTATGGAATTTAAAATATTTAACCAATCTAATTTCCACAATATCCCTCAATTACAAAGTCAGCCCAAAGAAATTCTCGAGCACATTAAAACAGTTGGAAATGTTTTACCATTTCGAGTTAATAACTATGTTTTAGACCACTTAATTGATTGGTCAAATATTCCGGATGATCCTTTATACCAGCTAACGTTTCCGCAAGAAAAAATGCTAATGCCAGCGGATTACGTAAAGATGAAAGAAGCACTCACTGATGAAGCCGCTACCAAAAAAGTTGCCAATGAAATCCGCAACACGCTAAATCCACATCCGGCAGATCAACTCACTAAAAACATTCCTCAACTAGATGGCCAATTTCTAGAAGGCATTCAACATAAATACACACAAACTGTATTGTTTTTTCCCGCACAAGGACAAACATGCCATAGTTATTGTACTTTTTGTTTTAGATGGCCACAATTCATAGGTGATAAATCTTTACGCTTTGCATCAAAGGACGCTAAAACCCTAATCAATTATTTAAAGCAACACAAAAATGTTACTGATTTACTGATTACTGGCGGCGATCCCCTCATAATGAAAACTCATCATTTAGCAGAGTATTTAGAACCTTTAATAGATCCAGAATGTAATCATATTCAAAATATTCGCATTGGCTCAAAAGCATTGAGCTATTGGCCACACCGTTTTACTACTGATCCTGATGCAGATGAATTATTGCACTTATTTGAACGCTTAGTTAAAAAAGGCAAACATCTTGCAATCATGGCACATTATAATCATGGTCGTGAACTTGAACCACTTGAAGCTCAAAATGCCATACATCGAATCAGAAATACTGGAGCGACTATTCGCAGCCAAGGGCCTTTGCTTGCTCACATTAACGATAACCCACTAATCTGGTCAAACATGTGGCGTAGCCAAGTTAAGTTGGGCATCATTCCCTATTATATGTTCATAGAACGTGATACAGGGGCCAACCATTATTTTAAACTATCACTTGAAAAATGCTGGCACATTTACAAAGAAGCAAGCTCAAGTGTATCAGGTTTATGCAAGACAGCTAGAGGCCCTTCCATGAGCACAAGCCCAGGTAAAATTGAAATTCAAGGAATCACAGAAATTTTAGGTGAAAAGGTTTTTGTGTTACGCTTCCTTCAAGCGCGTAATTCTGAATGGAATCAACGACCTTTTTTTGCAAAATATGACTCCCATGCAAGCTGGTTAAGCAATTTAAAACCAGCATTTGGCGAAGAAAAATTTTTCTTTGAATTAAATTGAAAAGAGAATAGTAAAATGATTTTAATTTTCAATAAATTCAACCCTGAGAAATCTTTATACGCCGAATGGCTACCTCAACAAAAACTCCACATCTTATCCACCATCGAAGGTAGAGACTTTAAATGCTCGCCAACAATTACAGTTGAGACCTTTAACGATTACGACCAAAGTGGAAAAGTTGAATTCCGTGCCTTTTCTCTTTTGAAGGATAACTCCATTAACTGCATTATAGCTGGATCAGAACCTGACGTATTACGAGCAGCAATTTTACGTGATACTTTTAATTTACCGGGACAATCCTACGAAAGTGCTCTAGCTTATCGTGACAAAGCTATTATGAAAAAATATTTAAAAAATAAAACAATTTCAATTGCCCCTTACACCATTTTAAGAGAATATACAGATTTATTTCAATTTATCCAACAACACAATTATCCTATCGTCATTAAGCCTATTGCGGGTTCTGGAGGTGTAAAAACCTATATCATTCGTAATCAAGAGGAACTAGATGAAGTTTTACAATCTGATATCATTCAATATCGAGAACATGCTTCAAAATTTTTAGTAGAAAAATTTATCTCAGGTGAAATGTACCATATTGATGGAATTGCAATCAATAGCGAAATTATTTTTGCTCAACCTTCATGTTATATTAACAGCTGCCTAGGCTTCCAACATCAATTATGTATCGGTTCATACACAATCAACCCCAGCTCTAACTTTTCGCAACGCTTAGTTCAATTAACTCAAGCTGCGATTAAGGCACTGCCCTCTCCAAACGCTCTTGTCTTTCACGCTGAAATCTTTCATACGCCGCAAAATCAGCTCATTTTTTGTGAGATTGCTTCACGTGCTGGTGGAGCACTTATTCCTGACGTTATTCAATTTTCCAGAGGAATTAACCTGCTTAAAGAGTCAATAAAAGCTCAAGTTCCTGGTTATGAATTTGATTCACGACAAAACATATTTTACCGACCCGCAGGATTTATTCTTATTCCTCCCAACACAGGAAAAATACTCTCCAAATTAGACCAGATAAATCATAAAAACATTGTGAGCAAAAAAATTAAAGCCATGCCTGGTGATGATCTTAAAAAGGCAACAAAAGCGGTTGATAGCATATTAGATATTCTTGTAAGCGCAGAAAGTGAAACATTAGTCCATACCATTCTAAAAGACATTGAACAACAAGCCAAAAACAAAATTGAATATTTGCAAAATTAAAGGCTTATTTGTTCTGGTCAAGTAAAAATAGACAATTATTTAAAGAGAATATGATTTTTATTTTTATATTCAACCTAAATTCTCGCAAATTTATACCTATGTTGCATTCTTAAGATCGAGATTAAAAGAGTTCAAGATTTCCCTCTGCGCTTTTGTGATTTCAGTTAAGATGCAGCCATATTTGCCGATATACTTAATTTTCATCAAGCTTTCCATTTCCCCCAGAAGTCCGCATTTCTTAGCGCAAGGCACTGACACAGATCAGAGCGATAAACTAAACAAACAGTCTGCCCGCAACCGTTTTTGAAGTGTGCATGCGCAGGCGTTTCATGTCCAGGATATTTTTGAGATCATCAAAGGATTTTTCCACCCCCATCTTTATCACGATAGATTTGGAATGCCTCTACCGGGTCTTTGATAGCTGTGCTACCTGAGACATAGGTAATACATTATTCCGGAGACATAGGTTACACTTTGGCATTTAAGGGAGACCAAAAATGCCGTGGAAGGAGTGTGACAAGATGGATGAAAAACTTAAATTTGTAGCACGATTACTTGATGGTGAGAAGATGGCTGAATTATGCAGAGAGTTTAATATCTCTCGTAAAACCGGCTATAAGATCTTTGATCGATATAAAGATTCAGGCCTTGAAGGGCTCAATGATAGAAGCAGAAAACCCCACAGGTATGCCAATCAAATGCCGTTTCAATTAGCAAAGACTATTTTACAAATCAAAGCAAAGAAGCCCTCTTGGGGTGCTCCTAAAATTAGGGAGAAATTAGTAAGGCAGTACCCTGATGTTCACCCTCCTGCTACAAGTACAGTACATGCTATTTTAGATCGATATGGGCTGGTACAAAGAAGAAAGGGAAGACGTTATAGAGCCCAAGGCACGCTACTCTCACATACTAACAATCCTAATGATTTATGGTGCGCTGATTACAAGGGTGAATTTATGTTAGGGAATAAAAAATATTGTTATCCACTAACTATCACTGATTTTAGCAGCCGTTATTTATTGGCATGTGAAGGCTTAGAAACCACGAAAGAGCAATATGCCTTCACGGTGTTTGAAAGAATATTTAAAGAGTTTGGCTTGCCTAAAGGCATTAGAACTGATAATGGCATTCCCTTCTCATGTCCTAATGCTTTGTTTGGTTTAAGTAAACTCTCTGTATGGTGGCTAAGGCTAGGCATTGATATTGAAAGAATAAAACCTGGCAATCCACAGCAAAATGGGCGACATGAGCGTATGCATTTAACTTTAAAAAAGGAAGCCACTAAACCTGCGGGAGAGAATTTATTACAGCAACAAGAGAAGTTTGATAGGTTTATAGAGGAATATAATCATGATCGACCTCATCAAGCATTAAATATGAAATATCCTGGTGAACTGTATATGCCATCATTAAAAAAATATGAAGGATTAAGAGAAATTGATTATCCATTCCATGACAAAATCATTACGGTAACTCATTGCGGCAGGATATGTTTTAAAACTAAGAAAGTCAGTTTAAGCATGGTCTTTGGAGGACAAAATGTTGGAATAAAAGAAGTTTATGATAAAATCTGGTTAGTAAGTTTTATGGATTATGATTTAGGGTACTTTGATGAAGAGACATGTAAATTGGAGCCTTTAGAAAATCCCTTTGGGCCTAAAGTGTTACCCATGTCTCCGGTATAAACTGTTACCTATGTGTCCGGAACGGACCCGCGCTAACTGGCGGAGAGAGAGGGATTCGAACCCCCGGACCCTTGCGGGTCAACAGTTTTCAAGACTGCCGCATTAAACCGCTCTGCCATCTCTCCCACCGGGGGCCTATTATAATAGGTTTGTAATGAAAAACCAATGACTAAAGCAGAAGATTTTAGAGCTGTATTACCCTACACGCACACTCAACACGCCATTTTTATCAATGTTTACATACAGATCAAGCAATTTATCTTTTGAGGCATCAGCACCTACAAACAAATGCTGTTGAATGGTCTGCTGGCTGACCAAAACCTTTTTATGGGCTTCATCATATAAAGTGATGGTGACAGAATTAACATCCGCAATGTGATCCTGATGATTCGTAAACCAACCAAAATGGCCCAATTTTTTATTATTAATACCGGGGAGCGCAAAAGCACCACCACGATCTACAGTAACCGTCTTTTGATTAACGACCGTACTAATGCGCCATTCGACACAATACGATTGATCGGTCGCATTTGTAACATAAATATTAGGATCAATAAATCCAGGAACACCTGCAGCAAAAACTTTTGTAAAAAAACTGATACCACATACGATGCCAACAAAAAATTTTATAAACGTCCGCATATTAAACTCCTCTAAGAAATAAAACTTATCATAAACGCTTGGTCTCTGATCCACAAGACAAAAGCACACCGCTCGCAAGCATTACCGAACAACTCTTAACTACCGAGACTTGCTATCAAATATTGCTGCAACATGAACCTATCGTCCTTCATAGCAAAAATATTATTGCAACCCAACTTCCTCTGCATCATTGCATCAAATAAAAGCTGACCGAGAAAAATAGTTTTATTAATGGTACATCCCTAAAGCAGCGCCAGCACCTGCGCCAGCACCTGCGCCAGCACCTGCGCCAGCACCCGCTGCTGTTGAAAAAAATGGCATAACCGCTCTCCTGATTTCTGGACTCCAGCCTAAAACTTTTTGCTCGTTCTGCAGTGCTAATAGCAATTGCTCTACTTTACTTGCAAAGCTCGCAAGCTTATCAAAATCAGCAAAATTCTTTTTAATTACTTCCATTGCCTCTTGAAGTTTTACAATATAATTTACTCGTGTTGTATCAACTTTTAATAAATTGATTAATCGCTGCAGTAGCATGCACTCATCTCTAATTTTTTTCTGCAATTGCTTTTGTTTTAATATTCCAGCTTCAATTTCAGCTAGTTGCTTTTGATAGTGTTCTTCCATGCCGGTTAAAGCATTTTTATAATTAATAATTTTTTCATCAATTACTTTGCGTACTTCTTCTTGCATGCTGATATTTCTTGCTAATGCTTCACATCCTGCATTTGCAAAATCCCAATCTTGTTTCGCTACAAGAGATGCTTCGTAAGCTGCATTTTCTTGATCCCATTTATTAACTTTTTTCAAATAGTCATTATACTCAACCAACCATGCCACTTCTTCTTCTTTGGCTTCTTTTTCAGCTTTTTCTGATTCTCTAGCAGCCTCTACAGCAGCAGCAGTATCTTTTATGGCTGAATGAATACTTAAGCCGCCCCCCGCCATTGAGGCTGCACACAGTCCTATGGCCACTACCCCTGCAGGAGGCATAACGACAGTTAACGCAATAGAAACGCCAAGACTAATAACAGCAGTTGCAATAGTTATTCCAAGTGCCGCTTTTTTAGACGTACTTAGATCTTCTTTAGGGCACACCAATGGTCTTAGCTTACTAAATGCATCGACTTTTGATCCTGAACTAGATGCCATTGTAGGAGCAGCACCTAAGCTACTTATTTTAAAATCTAATTGTCGTTGCATCGCATTATATTTAGTATCCTCAAATGCAAACTCCCATTGAGCATCTTTAATGTTTTTTAAAAGCATTTCTTTATTTGCAGCATGAGTTAAAGTAAGCCTTTCTATAGCAGCCATTAAATACATTAAAGTATCTTCTGTTTTTCTTTCTTCAATTGAATTATTTACTACAGCTTCTGTTAACAAAACAGATAATTTTTGGGCTTCATCAAAATAAAATTCTGTGATATGTTGATTGCGAGTATAATAAATAAGCATAAGTTTTTGCTGTAATAAATAAATTTTTTTCACTTCTTCCGGCATTGATAGCACCCCTAATGAGGCTGCTATTTTATTCAATTGATCTAAAATATTTTTGAAAAAAATATATTCTTGTATATCAAAAAAAAATGATGGGAAATTTTCAGAAAATTTAACCAGACCTAAGTATGTATCAACAGGATTTGTATGTAATTCTTTGAGTTGATAAATCTCAAGATAAAATTTTGCGATATTCGTTACCCATTGAGCTAAAGTTAAAAATTCTCGACGAACGCTAACTACAGTACTAGAATGTATTTGCGATAAACGATCTAATTCAACAAAGGCATCACTTTCTAAAATTTTTCTTGAAAGCTCATGGCCATGACCACTTTTACTATACAGAGGAAAATCTTCTTTTAGAATTACCTCTGAAGTAGGTAGCGCCTTAATAATTGCCGCTTGTAAATGTGTGTGCGTTACTGGTGTTTTGACGTCAGGAATATAGCCTGTTGCATCATTACAAATAATAAAAAGGTTGGCTTCATTAATCAACATAAGCATATCATAAACTGCTGGATGAGTTGCTATAATTTCCCCTTTAAGCTTTGATAATTTTGACCAAAATCGAACTTTATGCTCATACATATCATCAGCTGGAAAATGCGAAATAATAAAGATAATCTTATTCTTATTTAATTTTAATTTTTTAATGGTGCCGAAATACTCAGAAAAAGCCTCTACTGCCTGAACTAATAACGTAAACTTAGTGCGTATGTAAAAGTCTTCATAAGGAATAACGAGAACAAAGCCCGTAATTGCTCGTGCATTCTCAATAGCAAGAAGAATATTTTTACCAGCACAGACTTTTTCGGTCATACCTCTATTTTCATCAAATCCTGGGGTGTCACATAAGCGTATACCAGATAATTCTGCCAAGGGGATTGATTTTAAAAATAAAGTTTCAGAATCTTTAGTGTGACCAATTTTTGATACCGGACTTGCTATTGATTCTAAGACTGACGTTCCTTCATAATCAACTTTCTTTATTCCTCTACCAGCTAACAAATTTATTAAAACACTTTTACCTACCCCAGTGTTACCGCATATTATGATAGCTGTTTGATCTCTTATTTCTTCAGCCAAACATGCGGATTCAATTAAATGTTTTTTTAGTTGTTCTAAGTTAATTTTACTTGATACAACAGGACCAATCATAAATCTACCTTTATTGATGATGTCTAATAACGCGCACCAGCACCCGCGCCAGCACCAGCACCTCCTGCTGCTATTGCTGTAATAGGACCTATGCCAGCATAGCGCCCCATTGATGTGGCAGTCCTGTACATACCTTTGCTATGTTTATGCCCAAGCATAAATTGACTTAATTCTCCCGCTTCAAGCTCTATTAAGCTAATAAAATGATTAAGCTGAGAAAGTATTTCTAGTTTCACATCCAGAGTTCTAATATAAGAGGCATATTCTTGTAATTGCTCTCTCTTTTCTCTAAGTTGAGCCAGTAAATCATTATATGTCAGCTCTTCTCTACCCTCATAAATTTTAGATAATTCTACTAATAGCTGATCAACTGCTCTTGTTATTGCAATTTCTTTCTCTAGCATTTCAATCTCAAGTTGTTTTTGCTTTTCCTCTGCTTCATATAATTTTTTGAAATCTGCCAGAGCAGCTTCAGCGTCTTTATAAGATACGCTTATACCCACTCTTTTCTTACTTAAAAGACCAATTTCACTTTCTACGCCATCTAATTCTAAATTTTTTGCTTCCCATTCACGTAATTGGGCATATTTAGCACTATGTTCAGCTTTGGCAATTTCCCATTCTCGAACACTATGAGCATGTTCGGCATATTGTTTTCTCCAAGCTTCTAAAGCTTGCTCTTGTGTAGCAATAATTTTTCTGCGCTGCTCCCGAGTATCTGCTTCATCTTTTTTGGTAAGACCCCATGATATGACAGAGCCTAAAACACCTACCCCTGCCACAGCTATATTTACACCACCACTTACTTTTGCTAATTTACCTGCTGTTCTTAAAGCAGTAAGGTGTGCATCTTTTAAAGATCCTGTATATACCGTGCTAACAACACTTTCAAAGGCCTTTACTTCTTTTCCAGTTCGCACCATTGTTACTGCTTCTCCGCCAATGCACCTTATTCCTTCGACACTCATGCCAATCACAGAACCCAAATCAGGCCCTGCTTGCTTCTCTCCTGCAGAACCCGAATCAGACTCTGTCACCTTGCCAGTAGCAATATAACTTTCAGGCAGCACAACGGGTCGTGGCTCAAGGAAATCTGCAGGCCTTGGAATTCTGAATACCCCCGGATCTTCAGGCTTGGAGCCTAACGCAGCACGAATGCGAGCTACTCTTTCTTTTTTAACACTTATTTCAACTTCTACTTCAGCAATTTCTTTTTTAGTTAAGCCTTCACAACGTATACTTAAGTCCCTGGCATTTTTAATTTTAAGTTCAGCTAATTTTTCTACTAATTCTCTCAAGTGTATTATTTGATACGTTTGTTTGTCTTTAACATTGCTTATAAGATCAACTAAACTTGCAAGTTGCGCTATCATGCTATCAGTACGTTCGGTAGTTATTTTTGCATTTAAGTCAAGGACTTTTACTTTTAATACCCCGATAATTCTGTTTATTTCTTCAGCTTCTTTCTCACTAATTAAATCTTTAATGAGAGCACTTAACTTTTCAAATGATTTTATCAATAGATTAAGAGCAATTCCTTCATCAATACTAGCAAACTGCTTGGGATTCCATGCAGAAATTATTTTTTCCAAATCCGATTTTATATCTTTATGACTCATAGTGCCAGCTACTGCCGCTAAATAATATTGAGCGATACTTTGCAAATGTGTTAATAACACAGAGAGGATTCCTTCTTTTCCGTCTTTATCTGAGTTAATTGTTTCAACTAAGTTTTCTAATTGTACTGTTGCTGCGGTTCTTAAAGCTTCTTTTGCTATCCCCCCACGCCTTGGTGAGAAAATTGCTAATGATTCTTTAGGAATTGAACCTTCAACTGAAAAAGCATCGATAAGCGCCATGGCTAAAACCTTTCCTTCTACACAATCATCTCGACCAGGTATAAATCCTTTCGCGTCCTTACGAATAAAAAATACTCCTGTTTTAGTTTCAATGAGCTCTAATACAGCAATTTCTTGATCCAGCTTTTTGCCTTCTTCACTGTCATCGTCTTCTCTAGCACGTGCAGCTACGAGCTCTTTTTTTAGTTTGGTAACTTTATTGAAAAAATCATTTCTAGGAGTATGGCCTTCAGAGACTGTAAGTTTAGTAATTAAAAATTTGATTTGTTTTGTAGCCTCTATCTCTAATCTTTTAAATTTACTTGGATCTCCGACAATCGTTAAAAAATTATCTACAAATTCTCTGAATACTTTTGATCGACTGCCCGAAAAACTATTTGCATCAATTACACTCAAAATTCCTTGAACCGCACCTGCATATTCAATTGCAAACTGAACTCCTCGACCAGCGCATAGCTTTGCCGCTCTATCGGTACGAGTATCACCAAATCCCGGGGTATCGCAGAGCAGAAAATCTTTACCAGGAACTTCAACTACTTCACTAAACAGAGTATGTGATACCGATAAACTATGTCCTATCCCTACTACTGGCTCATCTGCCTCCAACACCCAATCATCATCGACTTCCTTTCTAATTAAAGCACGACCAGCCAATAAATTTATACTAGTGCTTTTACCATCTCCGGTATTACCTATGACAATTACTAATTTTCTACCAGCGCCTTTTTGTGCTTTTTGCTTTGCCTCATTCAGTAAATCATTGAGCTGGGTTAAGCTTAATTCATTTGTGGTTTTTGCTGCTGCAGCGGCCATGACATCACTCCTTTTTTAAATAAAAAACTGGCTGATTTAAACTTATAAAATAATTATAAGCAAATTTTTAGGTATCTTAATAAGTTTTTTTATTAATTACAATACATATTCTTCTAAGTTTTAAGATAAGGGTTATCCATTAAAATAATTGGTTTTTTCCCTTTTATACCGACTCCACTTCAAAAGGCTGGATTTTTAACAAATAGGCTTTTTGAAATAAAGCAGTACGTCTAAAAAAGTAGAGCATAACAAATTTCCCATCCTAACGTGAAACATTGTTTTGTTATCACTTGATAATCTTTCTTTTTAAAAAACTACTGGATTCTCTCAATTATGTATGCTAACATTGTCAAGTAATGCAATCATTCCATGATGATCGTGCCAAACCAAGTGTCCTACAAAAAGCGCTCCTCCACACCCAACACCATTTGTGCTTCCCAGTTTTTTTTTGACCGTTTAAATTCAACCCACAGAGGCTCAACATGAATAAACACGAGCTTATTCATGCTCTCATTGAACACAACATGGTAAAACTGGGTAAATTTACCCTAAAAAGCGGCCAGACAACACCGATCTACATCAATCTTCGAGAAATGATCGCATACCCACAACTACTAACAACCATCGCTGACACGATTTACGCACAGAAACCTCATGATTTTAAACCTGATTTAATCTGCGGTGTACCTTATTCTGCCTTAACTTTAATGACTTACCTCAGCATTAGACATGATATTCCCATGATCCTCAAACGTAAAGAAGCTAAAACTTACGGCACCAAGCAATTACTTGAGGGCATTTTTACACCAGGTATGAATTGTGTAGTAATTGAAGATGTCCTCACCACCGGACAAAGCACGGTTGAAACCATCAATCACTTAAGGGCAGCAGGCCTAGAAGTCACAGAAGTACTCGCGTTTATCGATCGGGAACAAGGCTCACATGAAACGCTAACCTCAGCCAAAATCAAACATCATACGGCTTTCACACTCAAAGAATTATTAACAGAAATGCTCGCCATGAAGCGAATCACCGAGGCAGAGCACCAAGATATTCTAGCACAATTGCAAAATTAACGGAGAATAAAAAAACTATAAAAAAACAGGAGACCAGCACGGCTTCGAACAGATTAAAAATAAAACAGGATAAATAATGAACTCACAGCGTTTCAAAGAAGGTTATCTTCACCTAGCCAACGGCGATAAATTTAACGGCTATATCCCTCAATGGCAAAATGGCAGTTTTAATGGTGAGGTAGTTTTTAATACAGGAATGACCGGTTACACTGAAGCGCTCACCGACCCTTCTTATGCGGGCCAAATTCTTACGTTTACTTATCCCCTATTGGGCAATTATGGCGTCGCTAACGCTGAAAGCTGGGAATCACCAAAAATTCAAGTTGCAGGAGTGATTCTACACGAATTATTTTTACATCCCGAACATCACGCCCAACATGAAACTTTACTCAATTGGTTAAAACAACAAAACATCCCCGTCATCATTGGCGTAGATACTCGTGCGCTGACCAAAATCATCAGCAGCCATGGTGTACTCCTAGGCGCCATCAGCAGCCAAAAACAAGCACCAAAAGTTTTTCATGATCCTAACAAAGAACATCTCGTTAAAAAAGTTTCTTGCAAAAAAACTACTACCTTTGGCAACGGCAAACTTAAAATCATTGCCGTAGATTGCGGCATGAAAATGAATATCATTCACAATTTTTTGCAATTTCCAGTGACTCTTAAGCGCGTACCTTTTGATTATGATTATAACGATGAAAGTTTTGATGGCCTTTTCATTTCTAACGGCCCAGGAGATCCAGCGCTGTGTATCGAAACCATAAAAATTTTGCAAAAATTTTTTAAACAACATCCCAACAAGCCCATGTTCGGTATTTGCTTAGGCTCACAAATATTGGGGTTAGCGCTTGGCGCCAAAACTTACAAACTACCCTTCGGTCATCGGGGGCAAAATCAACCCGTCATCGATACCAAAACCCATAAAGCCTATCTCACCTCACAAAATCACGGTTACGCAGTCAACGAAAAAACGCTCCCCAAAGATTGGTATGTATCTTTTCGCCATTTAAATGACCAAACAGTTGCAGGCATCACGCATAAAAGCGGCTTATACGAAGCCGTACAATACCACCCTGAAGCTTGTCCAGGCCCTGAAGACACGCACTATTTATTCAAAAAATTTATTGACCTCGTAGAAAAAAACCAACGCGCAGCACAGGAGTAAAAACAATAACATGAAGCCAGCTAAAATTAAAAAAGCGCTCATCTTAGGCTCAGGCGGATTAAAAATCGGCCAAGCTGGAGAGTTTGACTACTCAGGCTCACAAGCAATCAAAGCCCTTAAACAAGAAGGCATTAAAACTGTTTTAGTAAACCCCAACATTGCTACCGTTCAAACCGATAAAGGCATGGCTGATACGCTCTATCTTGAACCACTCAATGTCCCTACCCTTACCCAAATTATCGCTAACGAAAAACCTGATGCCATCTTTTTAGGCTTTGGCGGGCAAACCGCTTTAAATTTAGGCATGGATCTTGATGCCGCAGGTATTCTCAAAAAATACCACATACGTGTGATGGGCACACCCCTTGATGGCATTCGCGCTACCGAAGATCGAGAGCTGTTTCGTGAAGCTTTAGAATCCCTAGAAATTTTAACGCCAAAAAGCATTAGCGCCACCAGTATCGAAGTTGCACTTAACGCCGCAGAAAAAATTGGTTATCCAGTCATGCTACGCTCTGGCTTTTCTTTAGGCGGCTTAGGTTCAGGTAAAATTTTAAATCCTGGAGAATTAAAAGAACGCGTCACTGAAGTACTCAATGCTACACCACAAGTATTGATTGAAGAATACTTAACCGGCTGGAAAGAATTTGAATATGAAATCGTACGTGACATCAACGACAACACCCTAACCATCTGCAACATGGAAAACTTAGATCCTATGGGTGTGCACACTGGCGAGAGCATTGTAGTCGCTCCGGCACAGACACTTGATAATCGCGAACACCAAAAATTACGTAACATTGCCCTCAAAGCTGCGCGACACTTTGGGATTATTGGCGAATGCAATATTCAATTTGCCGTCAATCCCAAAAACGGTGATTATCGCGTAATCGAAATGAATGCACGACTATCACGTTCAAGCGCCTTGGCTTCAAAGGCTACAGGCTATCCCCTTGCTTTTGTCGCTGCAAAATTAGCTCTAGGTAAAACCCTCCCTGAACTTAAAAATTCTATCACGCAAAAAACCTGCGCCTTCTTTGAACCTGCGCTTGATTATGTGGTAGTAAAAATCCCTCGCTGGGATACGCACAAACTGAAAGCAGCAGAGCGCCGTATCGGCACTGAAATGAAAAGTGTTGGTGAAGTCATGGGCATTGGCAAAACTTTTGCTGAAGCTTTAAATAAAGCAATTCAGGCATTAAATATAGGCGCTTCAAGTATCGCAGACTACCCTGTACCGATTGAAAATGTTCCTGCTGAAGTAGAGTTTGCTACCGATCGCCGCCTCTTTGCACTCTACCACTTCTTCAAAAACGGCGGCAGCATCAGCGAGGCCCACAAACTTTCCAATATCGATCCCTGGTTTTTAAACCAAATAAAACAAATGTCTGCGATGGCGATTAATCTAAGCCAAATAGAGAACAGCAAAAATTTATTAAAACCCAGCATCGATTTTATTTTGCCGGTCAGCATCCTAAAAGCCGCAAAATTACTGGGATTTTCTGATAAAAGCATCGCCCTACTTACCGGACTTGATGAAGCCAAAATACGCGCTGTACGCCTTAAAAATCACATTACGCCAGTCATCAAACAAATTGATACCTTAGCTGGAGAATTTACTGCTGCCACCAATTATCTTTACCTCACTTATCACGGTGAAACCCATGACATCAAACCTAGCAAAAAAGCTTATTTGATTATTGGTTCAGGGTCTTACGCAATTGGATCATCAGTCGAATTCGATTGGTGCGCGGTCAATATGGCACGCACCCTGCGTCGACACAAAAAAATAGTCATCATGGTAAATTGTAATCCTGAAACCGTATCCACAGATTATGATGAATCTGATCGACTCTATTTTGAACCTTTAAGTTTTGAGCGTGTACAAGATATTGCCGACTTTGAGCACCCCTTTGGCATTGCCCTCTCAGTAGGCGGACAAATTGCAAACAACCTCGCGCTACCGCTCGACCAAGCCGATTATAAAATTTTAGGTACTGCTCCTAAAGATATTGATACCGCCGAAGATCGCAAAAAATTTTCTTCTCTATTACATGAATTAAATATCGATCAGCCTGCTTGGACCACCGTAACATCACTTGAAGATGCTGAGAATTTTGTCAATAAAGTAGGCTTTCCAGTGCTCATCCGACCCTCTTACGTACTCTCAGGGGCAGCGATGAACGTAGTTTATGATCTAAAAAATCTAAAACACTATATAAAAGAAGCTTCTCTCATCTCACGCGAACATCCAGTCGTCATGTCACAATTTATCGATAATGCCAAAGAATTAGAAATTGACGCCGTCGCTGATCATGGTGAAGTGATCATCGAAGCCATCTCTGAACATATCGAAAACGCTGGCGTTCATTCAGGAGATGCAACCATCATTTTACCTCCAGAAAAACTCTATTTAAAAACCATTCGCAATGCCAAACAAATTGCCCGACAACTGGCAAAAGCACTCAACATCACCGGCCCATTCAATTTACAACTCATTGCCAAAAATAACGACCTTAAGGTCATTGAATGTAACGTCCGTGCATCACGCTCTTTTCCCTTTGTCTCTAAAGTAACAGGCCATCATTTCATTGAAATCGCCACAGAAATCTTATTAGGAATTCACAAACCCAAAGCTTATAACACTCTAGAGCTTGATTATGTGGCGGTAAAAAATCCGCAATTTTCTTATAATCGCTTTAAAGGCGCTGATCCAGTTGCACATGTTGAAATGGCATCAACTGGAGAAGTTGCCTGTATCCGCGATGATCTCTTATCAGCATTTTATGCGTCCTGGCAAGCAACCGGCCAAACGATTCAAGGAAAGAAAATTTTATTATCGATCGACAATGAACACAAACATAAATTATTTCCTTTAATTGAAGCGCTAAGCAATAAAGACTTTCAACTATTTGCTACCGAAGGTACCCACGATTATCTCACCCATCGTGGCGTAGGGGCTTATTGTGTTTTTAAAGCCAGCGAAAAAATTGAACCAAACATTGCAAGCCTAATTCAAAATCATCGGGTTGATCTCATTATCAACACCACCCAACAATACAACCACAATAAATCCAATAGTGATGGCTTTGCCATTCGTCGCTTAGCGATCGATCACCATATTCCTCTAATCACCAATGTCCAAATCGCTGAATTATTATTGCGCGCTTTGGTAGAATTAAAAACTGAAGCTAATATTTATTCTTGGCAACACTACGTAAAAACTAAAAGGCAGAACGCATGAAAAATTCTCTTTACAAGAAATCAGTAGTCAGCATTCAAGATTTAACACTTGAAGAATTCAAACTCATCTTTGCAAAAGCCAATGAATACAAAAAAAATGAAGGCCTGATCTTAGGCACCAGCAACCCACTCAAAGACAAAATCATCGCTTCTACTTTTTTTGAAGCCTCAACCCGCACCCGCTTATCTTTTGAAGCTGCTGCAAATCGCTTGGGCGCACGCGTCATCGGCTTTGCTGATAGCAACAATACTTCTTTGGGCGCCAAAGGTGAAGGCTTAAAAGACACTTTAAAAATCATCGGCGGCTATGCCGATCTTTTGGTAATTCGTCATCCACAAGAAGGTTCAGCGCGCTTAGCTGCAGAAGTATGCCAAATCCCAGTGATCAATGCGGGAGACGGTGCTAATCAACACCCGACACAAACACTACTTGACCTGTTCACCATGCAAAGTATCACACAACTAGAAGGCTTACATCTTGTGCTCATTGGCGATTTACGTTATGGCCGAACTTTACATTCACTCGTCCAAATCGCCCATCTATTCAAAATGCGCTTATATTTTGTTGCCTTTGAACAACTCACTTTACCAGAAACATTATTATTTCAATTAAAATGCCAGGCTGTACAATTTTCTTTTCATAAAAATTTAGAAGAAGTAATTCCAGTAGCAGATATCCTTTATCTAACGCGCATACAAAAAGAACGCTTTGCCGGGCCAGACATTCCCAAACCCTTGGTGTTAACTAAAAATTTATTAAAAAAAGCCAAAAAAACCATGAAGATTTTACATCCCTTACCCCGTCAAGAAGAATTGCCAAGAGAAATTGACACCACACCGCACGCTTATTATTTTGAACAAGCACAAAACGGTATTTATATCCGCGCAGCATTACTAGATTTAATTTTAAATGATAAGGAACACTAATCATGGCCTCTACTCTTGCCGTCGCTGCCATTCAAAATGGCTCAGTCATCGACCATATTCCTGCAGGCTCGGGCGTACGATTAATTAAATTATTACAACTCACTATCCATCCCAACACCGTCACCGTAGGTTTAAATCTACCAAGCAAGTCGATGGGAAAAAAAGATTTATTAAAAATTGAAGGGCGATTTTTAACCCCAAATGAAATCCATGAAATTGCTATCTTTGCACCACAAGCAACCATTAATTTAATTCATGACTTCAAGCTCAAAGACAAATTCACTGCAACCTTAGCGCAATCTATTACGGGTTTATTGGTATGCCCGAACCCCAATTGTGTAAGTCACCATCAGGATGTTCAAAGTCATTTTGATATTTTAACGCCCCGACAAATAGTACAACTACACTGCCACTATTGCGAAGGCGTGTTTCAAAAAGAAGAAATTATTGAGTACACACGATGAATTTAACAATTGCACTAACACAACCACAAGAAAATTGTATCATCGATATCAGTGCACCGACATTTTTTTTTAGCGCAACTGAAACGCTACAGTGCACACCAAAGAATTTCGAACATATTCAAAACGCTTTAGCACAAAAAAAATTACTCAAAATCCCAGGATTAATTGACCCCCATGTGCACTTTCGCACACCGGGACAAGAACATAAAGAAAACTGGGAGTCCGCAAGCCTTGCGGCTATTCGCGGCGGCTATACAACTGTTTTTGACATGCCCAACACCATCCCTACTACCATTACTTTAGAACGCCTTCACGCTAAAAAAGCATTGATCGATGCACAACTTAAAAAAATAAAAATACCTCTGCATTACGGCTTATATCTGGGTGCCTCGCGCGAGCATTTCGATCAGATTGCGCTCTGCAAAAATGACATCATCGGCATTAAAGTATTCATGGGCTCATCCACAGGTGAGCTACTGATGGATGATTTAGAAAGCCTGGATCAGCTTTTTGCAATCGCAAGCAAGCTTGATCTATTAGTTGCCGTACATGCTGAATCCGAAGCCATGATCAAACAACGCAAAGAATTATTAAAAGATCAACACGATTATTGTATACATTCAAAAATTCGCACACCAGAAGTAGCAGCCACCGCAGTAAAACAAGCCATCGATCTAGCACGGCAACACAAAACACGCTTGTATATTTTACATGTGAGCAGCATTCCTGAATTAGAACTCATCAAAGCCGCAAAACAAGAAGGTTTAGAAGTTTTTGCCGAAACCTGTCCCCATTATTTATTTCTTACCACTAAAGATTATGCACATTTACAAGGATGCGCACAAATGAATCCCGCCTTAAGGGATCCCGTGCATCAACAAGCTTTATGGCAAGGCTTACAAGACGGCACCATCGACACTATCGGCTCTGACCACGCCCCTCATACTCTTGCTGAAAAACATGAAGTATTTGGCTGCTGCCCTTCTGGCGTTCCAGGCATTGAAACTACTTTTCCTTTATTATTCACTGCACACAAACAAGGCCGCTTAAGCTTAGAAAAATTATTAGACCTTACCCACTACAATCCTAAAAAATTACTACGCTTACCCTCCACAAAAGACTTTGTAGTCATTGACACCGATACTCAAAGAACCGTCGACAACGCAAATTTAGCAACTAAAGCACGTTGGTCACCTTATGCAGGCATGGATCTTTACGGTTGGCCTGTACTGATGCACTTTAGTCATTAATAAAAAATATTGTACAATAGTTGCGCTAGTGCAAATACTGCTATAATATGATCAGATCAAATATTGACAAAAAAGAGACTTCGCTGATCATGCATGCCGCACCTCTTAGTATCACTACACTTTATAAACGAATCGAGCAAGCCTCCAACAAAGACATGGCCAAAATCATTTCGGAAACTTTCGAGCAAATTGAAATCAATCAAAAACAAGCTTTAGCTCAAAATAAACAAGAAACGCTGCACGAAATTAACCTACAAGATTTGGCGACCAAAACCGATCTTAAAGTTCTTGAAACCAGCCTCAAAGCTGACAACAAAGCTCTAGAATTTTGCCTCAAGACTGAAATCAAAGACCTTGAAACCAAAATGCGAACTGAAATTCAAACGCTAGCATTAGATTTTAAGACTCTCGAAACCAATACTAAAGCCGAAATTCAAGCCTTAGCGTTAGCCACCAAAGATGATCTCAAAACTCTAGAAACTCAAATCCAAGCCTTAGAATTAACCACTAAAACTGAAATCCAAACTTTAGCTTTGACCACCAAAGATGACCTCAAAACCCTAGAAGCTCAAATCCAAGCCTTAGCATCAACCACTAAAAC
>JAGVKT010000004.1 GCA_020050355.1 Gammaproteobacteria bacterium
AACATGATGCCTATATAAGCCACCATCTTTGCACTCAGGGTTGAGCCTAGCTCATTTTCTTTGTCTTTGAAAGATTTCTCTTCGTCGAGATCATACAGATCTTTACTCTGTTTTTGACTAATTTTTTCAATATCCCATAAACCTTTAGCGATAAAATAATTCAGGGCCGCACTGGCAATCAACGTTAGAACAGCGCGCGCGGATTTAATTCCAAGAGATAGTTCAGCTTCATTAGTAAAGATAGCGAAGCTACCTGCAGTTATACCGCTCGCAGTAAAGAAAAACAGCGCTGCTATCATATCGCTACAGCAATAACGACGACAAAGCTCTACACGACCAGGCACAATGAGTCCTTAAATAGTAAATTATTTACGAAATAAAATGGTTTTTATAATAACAAGTAAGTGAATTTTAAGCAAGAAAAACTCAACTCAGACAGGCAGCCTCTTGAGAGTATTTCAAAAATATATACCCACGGTACTTCAAGCCATTTGTTTAAAGTACCGTGGGTATATAAGACCATATGAATAGCTAAATTTGTTACTTTGTGAGAGCGCTGCTGAATAAAGAGCTTGCTAAAAAAAGAGAGTTTTTTTCTTTATCCTTGCCGTTATGCTTATTTATCGGTATAATGCGTACGCCTTAATATCTTGTACTTCAAAACACAGGGTATGCGGCATAAGTGGCCTTACTCAACCATCAGTGGGTTTGGCTTTTTTCTTATACATGATTGGAGTTTTTTATGTCATTAGATCGTCAGACCTCTGCAGATATTATCAAAGAATTTCAGTTGAGTGCTAATGATACTGGCTCACCTGAGGTACAAATTGCTTTATTGAGTGCCCGTATTAACAAACTTGCTACGCATTTTGAAACGCACAAACAAGACGTACATTCACGTCGTGGACTATTGCGCATGGTAAGTGAACGGCGTAAATTGCTTGATTATTTAAAAAATAAAGATACCCAACGCTATCAAAAAATTATTGAACGCTTAGATTTAAGAAAATAACACCTATTTTTCAAATTCAGAATGTGGTGCAGATCAGATGACCTCAGCCTTCTTGCTTCAAGTGATAGGGTTTAACCAATAAGGAACAACCTTCATGAAAGTTTTTAAAAAAATATTTAACTATGGCAAACATCAAGTTACTCTCGAAACGGGCGGCATCGCGCGCCAAGCTGACGGCGCAGTCTTAGTGCGCATGGGTGATACTGTTGTTTTAGTGACCGCTGTTGCGGCAAAAACCGCTAAAGAAGGCGCGGATTTTTTTCCACTTACCGTGCACTATGTTGAAAAAATGTATGCTGCAGGACGTATTCCTGGTGGTTTTCTTAAACGTGAAGGCCGACCCAGCGAGAACGAAATTTTAATTTCACGCCTGATTGACCGTCCATTGCGCCCTCTTTTTCCAGAAGGTTTTTGCAATGAGATTCAAGTTATCGCTATGGTAATGTCCTTGGACCCTGAGGTCACTCCTGATATTCCAGCCATGATTGGCGCTTCTGCGGCCTTAGCTTTGACAGGCACCCCTTTTCTCGGACCTATTGCCGGTGCGCGCGTAGGTTATAAAGATGGCGCTTATCTTCTCAATCCAAGCCTTAAAGATATTGAAACTTCTGAGCTTGATTTGGTGGTTGCAGGCACGCATGAAGCCGTACTCATGGTCGAATCCGAAGCAAAACAACTTCCGGAAGAAGTAATGTTAGGCGCAGTTTTATTTGGCCATCAAGAAATGCAAGTGGCCATTCAAGCTATTAATGAACTTGCACAAACTACAGGAAAACCCAAATGGGATTGGCAAGCTCCAGTAATTAATCAAGAATTAAAAGAACGCATCACCAATGCTGCTTTGAATGACATCAAAACTGCCTATGCTTTACGCGAAAAAACTGAACGTTATGGCCAGCTTAAAGCACTGCGTGAACGCATTAGCAATGAATTTGTGAATGAAGAAGCAGGTGTGACTGCAGCACAAGTAGCAAATATCATCAGCAAACTTGAAGAGCATTATGTCCGCGACACGATTATTCAAGGAGGCTTACGTATTGATGGCCGTGATAATCGCGCCATTCGTCCTATTCATATCGAAAATAATATTTTACCGCGCACTCATGGCTCTGCTATTTTCACCCGTGGTGAAACGCAAGCCATCGTGGTTGCAACTCTTGGCAATGATCGGGATGCTCAGCTTCTGGATGCTGCCCAAGGTGAAACCCGTGATCGCTTTATGCTGCATTATAACTTCCCGCCCTATTGCGTGGGTGAGACTGGCATGTATGGCAGTCCTAAACGTCGTGAAATTGGTCACGGCAACTTGGCACGTCGTGCGATTCAAGCAGTCTTGCCTGGCGAAACCGAGTTTCCTTATACTTTACGCGTAGTCTCTGAAATTACCGAATCTAATGGCTCTAGCTCTATGGCCAGTGTCTGTGGCAGCACGCTGTCTTTGCTTGATGCAGGCGTTCCACTCAAAGCCTCAGTAGCGGGCATTGCCATGGGCTTGATCAAAGAAGGTAATAAATTCGCTGTCTTAAGCGATATCCTGGGTGATGAAGATCATCTTGGTGACATGGACTTTAAAGTAGCTGGCAGTCAATATGGTATTACAGCCTTACAAATGGATATAAAAATTACTGGCATCACCAAAGAAATCATGGGTGCAGCTTTAATGCAAGCGCAAGAAGGCCGACTCCATATTCTTAAACTTATGAATGAAGTGATCAGCAGCCCTAACAGTTTATCACCTTATGCACCTCGCATTTATACGATGAAGATCAATCCAGAGAAACTAAAAGACGTTATTGGTAAAGGTGGCGCTGTGATTCGCGCGCTTACGGAAGAATGTGGCGTAACCATTGACCTTGCCGATGATGGCACGGTGAAAATTTTTGCAGCCGATAAATCAGCTGCAGAACAAGCGATTGCACGCATTAATGATATTGTTGCTGAAGTTGAAATCGGCACGATCTATACCGGAAAAGTCAGTCGGATTGCAGAATTTGGTGCTTTTGTCACGATTCTACCTGGGCGCGATGGTTTAGTCCACGTATCGCAAATTCGCAATGAACGTGTCGAAAACGTCGCTGATCATTTAAAAGTAGGTGATACAGTACAAGTGAAAGTCATTGAGGTCGATCGTCAAGGCCGTATCCGCTTGACCATGAAAGATCTTGAAGCTTCACCGTCATCTTCTTAAACCCTTATGGGAACAAAGCTAGAAAGGAGCTTTTATGCGCTTTCTTGATGATTTTTTTCCGGCTTTAGTTTTTTTTATTGTTTATAAAATTTATGGTATTTATTGGGGCACTTTTGCGTTGATCATAGGTTGCGCAGTGCAACTTATATACTTACAAGTAAAATACAAAAAAATTGAAACTCTTTATTGGATTACTTTTTTTGCTATTTTAATTTTTGGCGGCGCGACCATTATCTTTCGTGATCCTAAATTCTTAATGTGGAAGGTCAGCCTTGCCAATTGGTTATTTGGCACGGCATTTTTGGGCAGCCATTTTTTTAAAAAATCCTTATTAGAAGTTTTTCTTAAAGCTGATGACCTTAAAAAATTTCCACCTGGAGTGATACGTTCGCTCAACCATATGTGGGGCTGGTTTTTTATGCTTCTGGGCACTTTAAATATTTATATCGCTTATCACTATTCGCTTAATACCTGGGTAAATTTTAAGGTCTTTGGGATCTTAGGTATTACGCTTGTGTTTATCATTATTCAAGGCGTTTATTTACATAAAAAACTCAAAAATATCAAATAGTTATATTAATATATTTATGTGCTATATTTGCATATTTATATAAATAATATATAATATCGGTGTAAGAATACTTAAGAAAGGAATCTTTTGTGTTCACCGATACTGAACAAACCCTTGAAGAGGCAAGCGCTGAAACAAGCGCACTTACTCTAACCACGGCTACCCCTTCTTACCTTTTGAGCCCTCGGAAAACAGCCCCTACCTTAATGGCGCTAGCCGCTACCTTTAGAAGCGTCTCTGCTAAAAGCTTTAGCTCTTTGTTAATACCAGAAGTATTGCCTATGTTGACCGATACGGAAGAAGAATTAATGGCTGATCACCGTTTTGTAACGACAGTTCGCTTAAATTATAAACAGCTCTTAGCAGCTTTTTTTGTGGTAGCGAGCGCGGCCAGAAGCATCGCATTTTCTGCAATAGAAAAAGCACTACTTGACACGCCTTTTGGCTCTGAATATCGTGAACACTTAGTTGGTACGCGCTTACTCGGACTTTTTGAGAATAAAGCTAGCTTTTATCATTTTCTGCAAGCAACATTTCATTTACTCTTAGAGCCTGCTATCGTAGGCGATAGCTACCGATATCTCATAGAAACTTTTGCACAAGTTTTACAACCGAGCCTAACCCCTTGGGCAATAGCGATGGGAGAAATGATGTTAGCCCCTCCAAAAGATCCTTTTTCAGGTTTTTAGAGCGGCACATCCTATAAAATCTAGCTTTGAAAAAACTTAACTCTTATTGTAATGCAGCCTTGGCCTTAGCGAGCAATTCTTTAAAAGCAGCGGCATCATGCATTGCTAAGTCTGCAAGCACTTTACGGTCTAGCTCGATCCCGGCTTTTTTCAAGCCATTAATAAACCGACCATAGGGCATGCCTTCAGCGCGACAGGCGGCGTTGATACGGACAATCCACAAGGCGCGGAAATTACGCTTGTTTTGTTTACGGTCGCGATAAGCGTATTGTGCAGCTTTAATCACTGCTTGTTTTGCCACACGATAGACGCGGCTTCTGTTACCAAAATAACCTTTTGCTAACTTTAAAACTTTTTTATGACGGGCACGTGCTGTGACTCCGCGTTTTACTCTTGCCATTTTTTAACTCCTTAATTTATGCGTAAGGCAAGCATTGCTTAATGCTTGCGTGATCGCGTTCGTTAACCAATACCGTTCCGCGTAGATGACGCTTACGTTTTGACGACTTATTGGTGAGTTTATGGCTGCGGTTCATTTGACGATGCTTAAAACGTCCACTCCCCGTCTTTTTAAAGCGTTTTAAGGCACCGCTTTTACTTTTAAGCTTGGGCATTTTTATCTCCTATTTACACCTGACAAGTCAAGGAAAACCAAGCCCGGCAGGTATGCCAATGATGTCTAACCCTTTTTTAGGGTAGAGAATTGTACCATAAAGATACGCTAGATCAAAGCAGAATTTGGCGTTTTTAAATTAGATGGGAGTCTTTTATTCCTGTGATTTTTTTAATGAAATCGATACTCAACCCTTCTTTTAACATATTTCGAGCGATCTCTAACGTGCTTTCTTGTTTTCCTTCAAGCTTCCCTTCGGCTTTTCCTTTATACTCTCCATAGGTTAAACCTTTTTGATAACCTTTTTCTTCTAAATATTTTGCAATACTGCCCATAATATCTTCCTCCCCTAAAGCTTCATCTAATTCTTTTAACGTCGCTTCACTATCTTTGCTTTCACTCACAGCTAATAAATATTTTACCACATGTACTTTTATTGTGCTATCCATCTTTTGCAAACTAGCGATCATTGGCTTTATGTACGGCCTAATCTCTTTTTCAAAAATATGTTTAAATGCATATTCCGCAGCTCCTATTTCTTGATGTCCTAATAACGTCTGATCATCCACCTTCCTCAAATCAATAAAATTTGGATCAAACAAATATTGCTTAGCTACATAGTCCTGACTGAACATTCCCCAAATATTCTTTGGATAAGGATAAGCAGCCACACCATGATAATAAATTACCGAGTACACTTCTGGCAATTGCTCTTTAGGATTAATCCTCACGAATTCATATAATACCCCCAAAATATACAATGCAGTTCTTAATGGGATATAGCGATCGGGCGTTGCTTGATGCTCTGTATGCAAATAAATTAAAACTTTTTTAGATGTATTCTTTTTTTCTACAAGATACGCTATATCCCCTGTTGCTTTAATGAGATTGAATACTGCTTTGGACAGGCGTGCTTCTCGAATATGTTCGTTAGAAATCTTAAATATTTTTGCACTGTCCCAATTGATACTTATACAAACTTCTTCTGGTAAATAACTTTTAAAGAAGGCCTTAAAAAATACTTTATGCTCCATCAACTTTTTAAAAGTAAGATCGTGAATATCGCTCATTTGAAATACTGATTAAATAATGATCATTATAGCAGCTGCATTTCAAAATGCCAGGATTATTTTAAATTGCCACAAATCAAGAGGATCGCGCACTATAGCAAAAACAGTTCAAAATGAAGCCCTTGACAAGAAATTTTATTCTCTTTAACGTTGGACTTGGTTTTATTTATCATTTTAAATTTTTTATGAACTTGAGCTTTGAATTCTTTCCTCCCAAAACGCTGGAAGGTTTAACCCAACTCCTCGAGACTGCACAAAAGCTGCAGCATTTTCGACCTGAATATTTTTCGGTAACTTATGGCGCTGGTGGCAATACCCAAGATTCTACACTCAAAACCATTATGACTTTGCAACAACATCACCTGCCTGTTGTGCCCCATATTTCTTGCATCGGCAGCACACAAGAAAAAATTAGCGAATTATTACATCACTATCAACAGCAAGGGATTAAAGGCCTGGTGGCCTTGCGTGGTGACTTACCTTCTGGGGCAGGCTCAATGAGCGGTGATTTTCATTATGCACGTGATTTAGTCGCTTTTATTCGCGCAACCACGGGCACGGCTTTTAATATTTTTGTTGCGGCTTATCCTGAATGCCATCCTCAAGCAGGCAATTTACAACAAAACCTGCAACACTTTAAACAAAAAGTAGCTGCGGGCGCCACCGCCGCGATTACCCAATATTTTTATCATCCTGATGCTTATTTTCATTTTGTCGAGGCTTGTCGTAAGCTCAATATTGATATTCCGATTATTCCTGGTATTATGCCGCTTTATAATTTTAGTCAGTTGGCGCGCTTTTCAGAAATGTGTGGGGCAGAAATTCCTCGTTATATGCGTAAGCAACTTGAGACATTAGGAGACGATATCGCCGCTATACAAGAATTTGGCATAGAAGTCGTCTCTCGCCTATGTCGCAATTTACTTGCTGCTGGTGCTCCTGGCTTGCATTTTATACTTTAAATAAATATCCTATCGTTGCAAAAATCCTGGAGCGCTTGCGTGCGTAATTTTATGGCAGCTCAGCACCTTGAGTGTTTTAAGCTTTTATTTTGGGTGGCACTGCTCTTCTTAGCGCGCTTAATGCCACATGTGCCTAATCTCACGCCTTATATGAGTTTATTGTTGCTTATGGGCTATTCTTTACCAAGACGTACAGCAATTTTTTTGACTTTGCTTAGTTTAATTGCTGCTGATGTTATTTTAGCACTCTGGCATCATGATCCGATCTTTGGTTTGTGGAGTTTATTTACTTATAGCGGCTTTCTTAGTATTACTTTTGTGGCATATGGACTTAAACAGAATCATACATTCGTGCGCATTGGTACTTTTGCTTTAAGCTCAGTTTTGGGTTATTGGCTCTGGACTAATTTTGGCACTTGGCTTACTAGTGGCATGTATGCCTATTCATGGGCTGGATTTATGCAATGTTTTATTCTTGCACTGCCTTTTTTACAAGCAAGTCTTATTTCTGCATTGATCTTTGTGCCGCTCTTTTTTGGTCTAATGATGTGCATGGAGCGGGCATGGGCCTTGAAGCTACGTTAAAAAAACGCATTATGGTGATCGATGGTGCTATGGGCACCATGATCCAAAAATATAAACTGCAAGAAGAAGACTATCGCGGCACACGTTTTGCTAGTCACCCCTTTGCGCTCAAAGGCAATAATGATCTTTTATCCATTACTCAGCCTGCACTGATCACACAAATTCATGAGGCGTATCTTGACGCGGGTGCGGATATTATTGAAACCAATACTTTTAATGCCAATGCGATTTCACAATTAGATTATCATCTTGAAGATCTTGCTTATGAATTAAATTTTGCCGCAGCTAAAATTGCACGCACTGCAGCTGATGTTGTGAGCGCCAAAACGCCCTTGCAACCTCGTTACGTCATGGGAGGTCTTGGCCCAACCAATCGCACCGCTTCTTTATCTCCTGACGTGAATAATCCAGCAGCACGAAATATTAATTTTGCCCAATTAGTTGCAGCTTATACCACTGCATCCCAAGGATTGCTTGATGGTGGTGTGGATGGTTTTATTATTGAAACCATCTTTGATACTTTGAATGCTAAAGCCGCGATTTTTGCACTTGACGCATTATTTGCCAAAATCGGCCGGCGCTTACCGATCATGATTTCAGGCACTATTACCGATGCAAGCGGGCGCACGCTCTCGGGACAAACGATTGAGGCTTTTTGGACTTCGGTACAACATGCACGCCCGCTCACCGTTGGCATCAATTGCGCCCTAGGTGCTGCAGAAATGCGCCCTTATTTGGCTAGTTTGGCACAGCTTGCTGATACTTTTATTTGTGCTTATCCAAATGCTGGCTTACCCAATCAATTAGGTGAATATGATCAAACGCCTACAGAAATGGCTGCTTATATCCAAGATTTCGCAGAAAGTGGCTTCATTAATGTAGTAGGCGGCTGTTGCGGCTCAGGCCCCGAACATATTGCTGCAATTGCACAAGCAGTAAAAGATTTAGCACCGCGGATTCCACCGACAGCACGGCCTTATTGTCGCTTGAGTGGCCTAGAAATGCTTGCTATCAGTCCACAAAGTAATTTTATAAATATCGGTGAACGCACGAATGTTTCAGGTTCAGCACGCTTTGCTAAATTAATTCGTGAACAAAATTATGAAGCAGCACTAACGGTTGCGCGTCAACAAGTAGAGAACGGCGCACAAATCATCGATATCAACATGGATGATGCGATGTTAGATTCAAAAACTGTCATGCATACTTTTTTGAATCTAATTGCTACCGAACCTGACATTGCACGCGTGCCAATCATGATTGATTCTTCTAAATGGGAAGTTTTAGAAATTGGCTTACAATGCATTCAAGGTAAAGGCTTAGTTAACTCTATTAGCCTCAAAGAAGGCGAAGCTACGTTTATAGAGCAAGCCACTTTAATACGCCGTTATGGTGCTGCTGTAGTCGTCATGGCTTTTGATGAGCAAGGCCAAGCAGATACCGAAGATCGTAAAGTGGCCATTTGCAAACGCGCTTTTAATATTTTGGTGCAGCATGTAGGTTTTGCGCCCTATGATATTATTTTTGATCCTAATATTTTTGCAGTAGCAACCGGCATTAAAGAGCATGATGATTATGCCAACGCCTTTATTCGCGCTACACAACGAATTAAACAAGAATGTCCAGGCGCCTTGGTCAGCGGCGGCGTGAGCAATGTGTCCTTTTCTTTCCGCGGCAATGACATGGTGCGTGAGGCCATGCATTCAGTGTTTTTATATCATGCGATTCGTGCAGGTATGGATATGGGCATTGTTAATGCTGGGCAATTACAAATTTATGCTGAAATTGCGCCTGATCTTAAAGAATGTGTCGAAGATGTTATCCTGAATCGGCGTGAAGATGCGACCGAACGCTTGCTTGTCATTGCAGAAACTTTAAAAGGCACCGCCGTCAAAACGCGTGAACAAGATCTTGCCTGGCGCACAAAAAACATTAATGAACGGCTAACACACGCACTTGTTCATGGCATCACTGAATTTATTGAGAGCGATGTTGAAGCGGCCCGACACCAATATGCGCAACCCATTGAAGTCATCGAAGGCCCTTTAATGGATGGCATGAATGTGGTCGGCGATTTATTTGGTGCCGGTAAAATGTTTTTGCCACAAGTGGTCAAAAGCGCACGGGTGATGAAAAAAGCGGTCGCTTATTTACTCCCTTTTATTGAACAAGCTAAAGCCCAAGATGCCGTTGCTCATGCTTTCAAAGGTAAAATTTTAATGGCTACCGTGAAAGGCGATGTGCATGACATCGGCAAAAATATTGTTGGCATTATTATGCAATGCAACGGCTATCAAGTGATTGATCTCGGCGTCATGGTACCTTGTGAAAAAATATTAAGCATTGCCACGCAAGAAAAAGTTGACATTATTGGTCTCTCTGGCTTGATCACACCTTCGCTTGACGAAATGGTTTATGTTGCCAAAGAAATGCAACGTTTAGGCTTTAATATTCCGTTATTAATTGGCGGTGCTACTACTTCGCCTACGCATACCGCGATTAAGATTGATCCACATTATGAGCATCCGGTGGTGTATGTTAAAGATGCTTCGCGTAGCGTTCCAGTACTTGCAAAATTATTAGGCAAGGGGCGAGCAGAATTTTTAGCGAACTTACAGCAAGAATACGATCATATTCGCGCAGCCCATGCCAGTAAAACCAAAGATACGGATTGGCTTTCGTTAGCGCAGGCGCGTGCCAATAAATTAAAGTTAGCTTGGCAAAATTATCAACCCCCGCAACCAAAATTTTTAGGAGAGAAGTTTTTTGATTTTGATCTTGGAATATTGCGACGCTATATTGATTGGACGCCGTTTTTTTATACCTGGCAATTAAAAGGCCTGTATCCACAGATTTTTACGGATCCAAGTTATGGCGCTGAAGCACGCAAATTATATGATGATGCCAATCGATTACTCGATAAAATTATTCATGAGCGTAGTTTACAGGCCAAAGGTGTGCTCGGATTCTTTCCGGCCAATTCTGTTGATGATGACGATGTTGAAATTTATGATGATGATCGTCGTACACGGGTTTTAAAAACATTCCATCATCTGCGTCAGCAAAAACCAAAACCTGACGCAAAGCCCAATAAATCTTTAGCCGACTTTATTGCTCCAAAAACCACAGGCCTTAAAGATTATTTAGGTGGGTTTGTGGTGACGGCAGGATTAGGCCTACCTGAATTATTGGCGCACTATGAACAAGATCATGATGATTATCACAGCATCATGCTAAAAGCGCTTGCTGATCGCTTGGCTGAGGCTGCAGCTGAATATTTGCATGAACAAGTTCGTAAATTTGAATGGGGATTTGCGCCTCATGAAAATTTAAGCAACGAAGCTTTAATTAAAGAAGAATACCGAGGCATACGCCCAGCACCAGGATATCCGGCCTGTCCCGACCATACTGAAAAATGGCCGCTCTTTGAATTATTAAAACCTGAACGTATCGGTGTGACCCTTACGAGTAGCCTTGCGATGTGGCCAGCCTCTTCAGTTTCAGGATTTTATTATGCACATCCAGAAGCGGATTATTTTGTGGTGGGTAAAATCAATGACGCCCAATTATCCGATTACGCTCAGCGTAAAGGCATGACGCTCGAGGTAATGCAGCAATGGTTGCAGCACGTTTTGGCTTAGCTCTCGGTTCAATCTTTACCGTTGCTTATGCAGCAACACCTATTTATGAAGTGCCGCCAGTAAGCGTTAGTGCTGCGCCCCCTTTTCTTTATCAACAATCTGCGCTCTTGGGCAACCAAGTTATTATCGCTGCCTCACAAATTGCCCGCTCGAATGCTGATAATTTAGGTGCGCTCATTAATAACATTGCTGGCATACAATATATTTCGGGCCTCGCGGCTGAGCCGCAAATTTTGATTCATTCTGAACCTGCGATGATTTTGATCAATGGACAAGCTTTAACTAATTTTTCGATGAGCACGCCTGATATTAATTTGATCCCGCTCTCAGAGATTGAAAAAATTATTATCACGCCTGGTGTTGCCGGCAGCACCTATGGCAATCAAAGTTTGGGCGGTGTGATCAATATTATTACCAAACAGCCGCGTGAATTTGAACAGCATATCAGCGTGAGCACAGGCCTGCCGTGGATGAATCAAATCATTGGTGTTTCTGCAGGCCCGATCAATGCTCAAGATGCTTATCGTGCTGATATCCAAAATGAATTTGATGAAGGTTATCGTGGACATAATCGCCAAAATATGGCGCGTGCGGGCATGACGCTTGAACATGATTATGCTTCAGGAGCACTGCGTTTTGATATGCATTTATTGCGCCAAAGTTTGCAACTACCAGGCTATTTAACTGACGTGCAAGCCGCCCAAAATCCTGAACAATCTATTGCCAATCAAGGGCAAGGTACTTATCGCGCTTACAATGGATTGTTGGGCTTGTTATGGACACAAAATTTAACTTCATTGTGGCAGGCACAAACGCAAATTAGTTATCGTGGTCAAAATGCTGATTCTAATTTGAATGGCATGTTTACGCAAAATTACAATACGGAAATTTTAAATCCTGAGCTTCAAGGAGATTTTTTTGCTTTTGCGCGTAAGTTACATGCGCGCCTGGGAGTATTTTTGAGTAATGAAAGTTATAATTTTAACAGCCCCACGCTTTATTCTAATATTAACGGCGCACAGCAACAGCAATATAGCCCTTATGCTAGCTTGGATATTCCTTTAACTCAAAGTCTCACCTTATCCGGCAGTGGGCGTCTGGTAGCGGTTGAAACTTCCGGACAATTTTTTAATAACACTACTTTTCAATTTAATCCTGAAAGCAGTCAGACGCAGCATATCGCCTTGGCAACGGTAGGATTACGTCAACGATTCAACCAACAAGCTTCCATGTACGTGCGTCGTGCCATGGGCTATCAACTGCCATTTATTGATCAGGCTAATTTTACTGCAAACCCTAATACTGGCTTTGGTTTACAGGCCACCACTGCTACAGCTTATGAAACCGGGGTGAATTGGAATAATACGCGCTTACAAATGAACGCTGAGGCTTTTGTGATTAACCTCTCTAATGAAATTGGTTATTTTGCTCCTCCTAATGGCATTGCCGCTAATTATAATTTGGCGCCCACGCGTCGCGAAGGTACAAGTATTGATGGCAGTTATGCGCTAAATCTTGCCTGGACTTTGGGCAGCAGCGTGACCTTGATGAACAATCGTTTTCGTTCTGGAACTTATACAGGCAATGAAATTCCTGGCGCCTCGAATGTCTTGCTTAACTTTAATGCGCATTATCAAATCAATCCAATTTGGTCATTGTATCTAGAGACTCAATATACTGGTGCACAATTTGCTCAAGGCGATAATGCGAATGTTAGCCAAGAAATTCCTGGTTATTGGTTGACTAATTTAGCGGTTAATGCAGAATTCTCCCAGTGGTTATTGAGCCTACGTTTAGATAACATCACCGATACGTCTTATTATCTTGCCACCGTTTATGATCAATATTTAACCACGCCACACATCAATGATGTAGCATATTACCCAGCGCCAGCGCGCACCGTTATGGTATCATTGACTTATCGGTTTGATTAAAACGCTTATACCCATCGTACTTCAAAACGCGAAGTTATCAAAAAAAAAATTAACGTACAAATTTCACTGTTTATTCCCGTAGCATACAGGCCATGCTGTAGGGGCGTAGCCTTGCTACACTACTGTCCGGAGAAAATAGCAACATAAGTTTTTGGCGCACTTAAGGTCATCAAGAGATTAATTTAAAGAGTGAATCAAAAGCCGAGATT
>JAGVKT010000023.1 GCA_020050355.1 Gammaproteobacteria bacterium
AACATGATGCCTATATAAGCCACCATCTTTGCACTCAGGGTTGAGCCTAGCTCATTTTCTTTGTCTTTGAAAGATTTCTCTTCGTCGAGATCATACAGAAATAGTAAATTATTTACGAAATAAAATGGTTTTTATAATAACAATTAAGTGGATTTTAAGCAAGAAAATTTCAACTAAGACAGACAACCCCCTGAGAGTATTTCAAAATGCGAAGTTTTTATTTGGCATTAAGTTTTCACTGTTTGCTCCCGTAGCATAAAGGCCTTGCTGCTTCATGTTAATGCCTTTGCCGCGCCGGGCGTTAGCAAGACTAACGCCCCTACAGCATGGCTTTCGATTTTTGGACAAACAGTGAAATTTTTACGTCAATTTTTTGCATAACTTCGCATTTTCAAGTGCGTTTGGTATATCTCCATATTGTAATTCAAAAGACTGGCTATATTGACAACGTGAGCACCTATGTTCTATATTGATAATATCAGCTAAAGATTTAATTTTTTATTCTTAAGCTGCTTTCAAAAAAGTTTCTTACATTCTTTTAGATTCTAGATTAGACCCGCTTTAAGAAGAATGTTCGCCTTTAGCTACGCACGTCGCGATTATTGGTTTTTAGACTGATACCACAACCTTAGAAGTTGGACGCATAAAGTTATTTTTACTGCAAAAGCCGTCCACTTTTTCGCTACAAAAACTTTATGAATACCGCTTCTTATAACAATGGAGGAAAATTATGACGGAACCTTTCAAACTTCTGAAAAAAGACCACGATACTGTTAAAGCAATTTTAAAAGAACTTTTAGAGACCACTAACCGCGCCACTCATAAACGCAGCGAACTTTTAGCAACCTTAAAAGAGGAATTACAACTACATGAAGAGATTGAAGAGCAATTATTTTATCCGCCTTTGAAAGCGAAATCTGAAACTAAAGATTTAATCCTTGAGGCCTATGAAGAACACAGCGTGGTAGATGATCTCTTAGCTAAGATAGCGCAGATTGAAACAAATGACGAGACCTGGAAGGCCAAAATCACAGTTTTGCAAGAATGTTTAAAACATCATATCAAAGAAGAAGAAACTCAAATATTCCCAAAAGCCAAAGCCGTATTAAGTCAAGTAAAACTTAAAGAAATTGCAACCGGAATTGAAGCGATGAAACAAGAAAATAAATGACGCTAATACCAGCAGCATTTATTTCATAGCTTGAACCACCAATGGCGTGATATCGACTGCATTATCGTCGTAAAGTGCGTTTTGACCACTTAAGATCAGGTGGTAACCGCGAGTTTTGGCTATTTGAGCTACTGCAGTTTTCATATTACTGTCAAAGATGGTGAGTAATTGGCGCTGTTGCTGGCGTAAACTGGCTTGATAAGTACGAATGCTTTGTTGCAATTTTTGTTGGCGTGCTGCTAGATTGCGCTCTTGGGTAGCTTGCTGCAAGGCTGGCAAACTTGTTTTGCTGGCCTGAAAAGCTTGAATTTGTTTATTTAGCGTAGTTTGTTGATCTTGTAGCTTTGCCGCTTCTGGTGCTACTTTTTTTTGGAGTTTTGCAAAAGCAGCTTGCCCCTGCGGAACTTGTTGAAACACTTGGGTTAAATTCACCACTGCAATGCCTGAAGATGCGCTATCAGCGAAACTGTAACTTACAAACACCAATAGCCCGGCCACGAGTAAATTTTTAATTGCTGTTGTTATTTTTTTCATTACTTTTTTCCTCTCTTTGGCGGCGATAAACAGTGAGTCTATAAGTTTTTATAACAAAGCACAATCTAAAATTTTACTTCCACGCCTACGCCTAATTCAGAGGTGATGCTGTTAAATAAAAATTCATTGACATTATTCATGAGGGGGGGATTGTTGGTGCTGTTTATATTGCTGCAATCTTTGGTGCTCCCTTGAGATTGGCATTGTAACTGAGTTACATATAAATTTAAATTTTGCTGCGTGTTGTGAAACATATTATGTGTCGCCTCGATAATATGAGGACTTACAAGGTTACGCACCGGCATAGAGCTGGTATTCACCTCGGTATTATTGCTCGCTGCCTGGACTGCAGAAATAGTTGTAACTGGACTTATTGCAGGCTGTGTAATCGCTAAACTTTGGCTTACAATTAACATGCTTATTAAAAAACCGCGCACAACGAATTTCATTTCAGTACAATCGGTATCATTAAACTTAAGATTAATCCTATGAATTTTGCAAGTCAACTGCTAGGCTGGTTTGCACATGCGGGCCGTAAAACTTTACCTTGGCAGCAAGAGCTGAATCCTTATCGGGTTTGGGTTTCCGAAATCATGCTACAGCAAACGCAGGTGAACACAGTCATTCCTTATTATCAGAGGTTTATGCATCGCTTTCCCAACATTGAAACATTAGCTCGCGCCCCTGTTGATGAGGTGTTAAAATTCTGGGCTGGCTTGGGTTATTATGCACGCGGCCGCAATTTACATAAAACGGCCCAGTTAATCGTTAGAGAATTTCAGGGTGAATTTCCTAAAACTGCTGAAATACTTAAATCGTTTCCGGGAATTGGTGCTTCTACGGCTCATGCAATTTTGGCGATCGCCTACGGCCAACGGCTACCGATCTTAGATGGCAATGTTAAACGCGTGCTTACGCGCTTTAAAGGCATTACTGAGTATCCTGGGCTACCCAAAACTGAAAAAGCCCTTTGGACCTATGCAGAAAGTTTACTACCAGAAAGCCATATGCCTGCTTATACTCAAGCCATCATGGATTTAGGCGCGATGATTTGTACGCAAAAAAACCCTAGCTGTCTTTTATGTCCAATAAGCGCCGGCTGTTATGCCTTTATACATCAAATGACTGAACGCATTCCTCAAGCGAAACCTAAACGCGCTTACCCGCACAAGCAGCAAATTTGTTTGGTGCTTTATAATCCAGAGGCTCAAGTGGTTTTTTTGGAGCAGCGCCCGCCTTCTGGAATTTGGGGTGGACTACAAGTGCCTTTGTTTTTTGATGATGAAGCACAACTTACTTCTTGGGCACAACAACAAAATTTATCTTTAGACTCTGCTAAAAACCTCCCTCTACGCGTACATAAATTCACGCACTTTCAACTTAATTTTCAGCCGCGGCTGCAGATGATAAATACCTTTCATCATGCTACACTTAAGCCTTGCTCTTTAAACGATTTAAGCAATTTAGCCCTCCCTGCACCCGTTAAAACTTTACTGCAAGATTTAAAATATGTATAAAATTTTTGGCCTGGTGAGTTTAATTATTTTACTGCTGAGCTTGTGGAGCTTGGGTATTTATGAATTTAAAATTCCCAGTTATTTTTTACCCACTTTGCCACAAGTTATTGCCAGCTTTATTGCTAATGGATCGACATTATTTCATGCGGCTATGTATACTTTTGGAGAAGCCTTTTTTGGGCTTATTTTAGCATTCATTCTTGCGCTCACCTTGGCTATCTTATGTTATTTTTTACCTTTTTTAGCGGCGTTACTACAACCCTTATCTATATTGAGCCAAGCTTTGCCCTTGATGATTCTTGCACCCCTCATTGTGCTTTGGCTTGGTTTTGGCTGGTCTGCAAAATTAACTATTGTCGCGCTTTCTTTATTTTTTCCGATGTTCATTGCAATGATGCAAGGTTTTAAGCAAATTCCACAACTTTGGTTAGAATTGGCTTATACTTTTGAAGCGCGGCGTGGGCGCTTGTTTTTTTATCTGATTTTACCTGGTAGCTTAAATTATATTATTTCGGGAATAAAAATTGCCTTGGCCTGGTCTATGCTTGCGGCGGTTATTGCTGAATGGGTTGGCGGCAATCAAGGCCTCGGTTTTTTGATGCAAAATGCGCTGAGCCGTATGGATAGTGCTTTTTTATTCGCTAATTTATTTTTGCTGATTGGCGTGAGTTTATGTTTTTATAGCGGTGTTTCACGACTGTGCTGCTTATTTGATTCCAATAAACTTCACTTCCGGCTCTAGCTCGATATTAAATTTTTCTTTGACTGTTGCCTGAATGTGCGCAATTAACTTTAATATATCTTGCGCTGAGGCGTTACCTTTATTGATGATGAAATTTGCATGCTTGGTAGAGATTTCGGCATCTCCGATGATTAAACCTTTTAAGCCTGCTTCTTGAATTAATTTTGCCGCAAAATGCTTTGGTGGATTACGAAAGACTGAACCACAAGAAGGCTCGCCGGTAGGCTGTGTGATTGCGCGTTGTTCTAGTAAATTTTTAATTTTTTCTAAGCTTGATTTGCCCTCACCCGAAAGGAATTTAAAATGACCCGCAATAAACCATTCGTTTGCAGCCAAGCCTTTACAAAAACGATAGCCTAAGCTAAAGGTATTTGATAAGCGGGTTTGCGTTTCGCCTTGCTGGTTAATTGTTTCTACGGCGATGACGCGCCCCCAAGTTTCACCTCCAAACGCGCCGGCATTCATATAAAGTGCACCACCCACTGTACCGGGAATGCCCGCTAAAAATTCACCGCCCACTAAATTATTTTTGGCAGCAAAACGCGCTACCTGTGCACAGGACACACCTGCTTCTGCCCGTACCGTCTCGGGCGCAACTAAAGCTAATTCTTTTAAAGCATTTTGCGTAATTATTACTGTACCTAAGACCCCTAAATCACTTATTAATGCATTACTTCCTAGACCTAAAAAAGTAATCGGCTGCGGTGGCTGTGTTTTTAAAAATTGTTGTAAATCAGCGCTATCTTTGGGCCAATAAAAATATTGTGCGTTACCACCAACACCCCATGAAGTAAAGCATTTTAAATTTATATCTTTTAGCAATATGCCTTTAACAATATCTCGTTTCACACCGCACTCTTTTTTGACTTTAGTTTTTTGCGAGAGGCTATTTTTATGAGTCGATGTAACAGATGATCAATGTCACCCGCGCCTTGGGTCATTAAAATATCACCATCTTTTATAATATTTGGTAATACCTCTAGCGCTGCATTAAAATCTTTTATATAAATTGGATCTAATTGTCCTCGTTGCCGAATTGAGCGACTTAAGGCTTTACTATCAATATTGGCAATCGGGGCTTCACCTGCGCTGTAAATTTCAAATAATAACAGCAAATCTACTGAGGATAACACCTCAACAAAATCCTCAAAGAGCTCTTGCGTGCGGCTAAAGCGATGTGGTTGAAATGCTAGGATTACACGTCGATCAGGATACGCATTTTTGAGCGCTTCATAGGTTACACGAATTTCTTGGGGGTGATGGCCATAATCATCAATGAGCGTTAATTTTTTCTTGGCTAACATAATTGTGCCGTATTGTTGACATCTACGTCCTACACCTGCAAAGTGTGCCAAGGATTTTTTAATATTGCTGATCGGAATACCACAATCAAGCGCAACAGCAATGGTCGCTAAAGCGTTTTGCACATTATGCCGTCCCGCCAAATTTAATTGGACTTTAAATGATTTTTTATGACCTTTACCATACAGCACAGTAAATTCTGAACATAATTTTTTTTGAATAAAATCAATTGCACGCACATCGGCTTCAGCAGAAAAACCATACGTAGTTACTGAACAGGTAATCTCAGGCAAAATAATTTTCACTTGAGGATCGTCAATACACATCACTGCCAAACCATAAAACGGCAGTCGTTGGATAAAGCGTAAAAAAGTTGCACGTAACTCTGAAAAATCGTTATGGTATGTATGCATATGATCAGCATCAATATTAGTAACTACCGTGATTAAAGGCGTCAGATGCAAGAATGAAGCATCACTTTCATCAGCCTCAGCAATAAAATAGCGTCCTTCACCTAAACGCGCATTTGCACCAGCGCTATTTAACCGACCTCCGACCACAAAAGTAGGTTTTAAACCTGCCTCTCCAAAAATGCTTGCCAATAAACTGGTGGTAGTGGTTTTACCGTGCGTGCCTGCAACAGTAATACCATATTTAAAGCGCATGAGCTCCGCTAACATCTGTGCACGCGGAATAACGGGAATGCGGCGCGCATAAGCGGCCTTTACTTCGGGGTTATCTGCATTGATAGCTGAAGAAACAACCACAACATCGGCTTTGCTACAATGCTCTTCTTTATGACCAACGAATACTTGAATGCCTAGTCCTTGCAGGCGTTGGATTACATGCGACCGCTTCAGATCGCTGCCAGAAACATGATAACCTAAATTGTGAAGTACTTCAGCAATTCCCGACATTCCTGCACCGCCGACTCCCACAAAATGAATGCGCTTAATGCGGCGCATGATCTGCGCAATTGCTGTTTCTGTCATTAATTTGTTAGACTACTTTGGTCCGCATATTATGTTGGTAATTTTTAAAAAAGTCACGCAAATATTTTGTACTGTTCTTAATCTGTGTGTTTTTTAAATAGAAATTCATGGAGCGCAGAAATGATATATACTCTAGGCATTCTTGGTGTTTTACAGATGCTTTTTATTCCGGGATTAATCTTATATCGATTTCTCAGCAAAACCCAACCTCACAATTTTTGGTTAGCACTTCCCATAATTTTTACACTTAGCTTTGTGTTTAATTATTTTTTAGTTTTTGCTCTAACCTCGATACACCTTTATCTTCCTGAGGTTTTAAGATGTTTTACTGGCATAGAAATTATTTTATTGTGTTGTTGCTACCCGCGTTTTTGGCAAGCACCGATGATCTCAAATACTTGCAATTGGGTTATTTATCCCTCTGGGCAGACTCTGACCAAAAAATATACGCGCGCTTATTTTTTTATTTTTTTGGGCATTACCACCTTGTGGATATTGTTGTGGCTCATACACTTGGGTGATGTTTTTGGTATACGTGACCCAAGTGTTTCTTACAATATATGGGCTATTTCGTGGTCGCGCAATGAACTCCCTATTTTAACCTGGCATTACCCACAATTAATGCCTAGCAACTGGTCTATCCCTTATGTCATGATGGGTTCGTTACCTGGGAATATTGTGCTTGAGATGTTTCCGCAGACTGCAAATTTACTTTTCCCAATTTTATTTATGCTGGTTTTTTTTGATCTTTATCGACAAGAATATAACCGCGCTTATTTGCTTGCGAGTATTTTCACCACGCTTTTTATGTTCGGTGCTTTTAGATTTATCCGCACAGGGCATATGGATTGGGTATGTGCTTTTTTTAATCTACTGAGCTTGGCCTTATTTTATCGATTGTATAGCCATACAAAATTTTCGTGGCGGCTTTATTTGCAACTTATTCTAACCATCTCTGCCTCGGCATTAAGTAAACCTGCAGGCATTGCTACTGCAATCCTCATCCCTTTATTAATGTTTCGTTTGCTTAAAATAAAAAACGCCAGAGATCGCCGATTATTAATGCTTGGATCTTATGTGCTTTTAGCGATTTTAATAATGCCTTGGTATATTTATGCAGAATATCATGAGGTCATTGCAAGCTCGGATGTATGGTTTTTAATCTGGGGTGATTTCCGCATGAATTCTTGGTTTCACTATGCAGCCGAAATATTATTTTTTGGCTGGCTGGGCTTGGCTTTAATATTTGCTATTTTTGTTTTTGCTCAATCGCTACCGCGTTTTTGGCGTAGCGTATTTTATTTTTATAGTCCTTATTTTTTAATTTGGGCGTTTTTTTATTCTTATGATAATCGTAATCTTGATTTATTGCTGCCGGTGCTTACCTTATGTATCAGTTTAATTATGGTACACCATGACTTTGACATGACTTGTGTCGCTTATTTAAAGAAACTCTTTTTTAAAATCAATAAACTGGGTTGGCTGTTATTTGTTTTGCTTATTACCGCTGCACTCGTATTTTTTCAAGAACCCTGGTTTCGCGGGCATTTAATTGCACATGAACTTGCTGCTAAAAATCAAATTTATGATGGCCAGCCAGCACTCCCTGAACTTCGATCTTACGCGCAATGCCCGGGATATCAAGGTAAAATTTTAACACCGATGTTGATTTTTGGTGTGATCCCTGCGCTTTCACCTTACATCATTCATCTACCGCCACAAACTTTTGGCTCCGACATGCTTCCTGATGTTTTTAGTACGCCTGCGATACTACAAGCAACGCTTAAATATTATCCTAATACGCGCTACTTCTTATTTAATAATTACTTTCAAAATCTGGTTACTTCGGCTGACACACGTTTACTTTTGAATCACTGGTTGCAAAATGGCAGCCTTCGCATCGTGATCAATAAAAATGATATTGTGCTCTATCAAATCATGGTGCCGTTAGAGCAACTAGATTTTACTGTGCCTTCGGCGCCTGCAGCGAAATAAATCTCCATCTGCACGCTTGACAACAAATAATCTAGAAAAATGGAAAATTTTAATTCCAATCACTATTTTCAACGCCTCAAAAAAGTAGGCTTTACTGAAGAGCAAGCACAAGTGCAAATAGATGAGCTTGCGGATGTACGTACTGAACTTAGAACTGAAATCACAAAGCCACGCCAAGAAATGTATCCAGAAATTTCTCATCTTCATGATAAAATTGATAAGGTTCTTATTAAGATTAATACCGCTAAATGGCAAACGCTTGGCAGCATCTTTAGCTTATTGTTTTTTTTGCCATTTGTATAAATTCTTTATAAACATATGGGACTGTAATTAGTCAACGTCTTTGAAGCACAATGGGTATAGATTCCAATAAAATCATGGTAGAATGGCTTTTTTTGAATTTTATAACTATGCGAAAGATTATTGCCACCTGTGCGTTGTTTTATGCGAATGGTCCGATTCATTTAGGACATTTGGTTGAAGCCATTCAAACTGATATCTGGGCGCGATTTCAACGTCTGCGCGGTAATACTTGTTATTTTATTTCTGGAAGTGATACTCACGGCACGCCTATTATGTTAAAGGCAGAAGAAAACCACGAAGCGCCCGAGATTATGGTTCAGCGCATCGGCCAGGAGCAATTACATACTTTTAAACGTTTCTTAATTCACTTTGATAGCTTTGAGCCTTCGAATACTGAGGCTAACCAAGCGCTTGTTTATCAAATATACGCACAACTGCAAGAGCAGCATGCTATTGTTACTGCAGAAATTAAACAATGTTTTGATCAAGCTAAAAACATGTTTTTACCTGATCGTTTTGTCAAAGGGACTTGCCCACGCTGCAAAGCCTCAGAACAGAATGGCGACAGCTGTGAAAAATGTGGTGCAACTTATAGCCCCACTGAACTTATTCAGCCTATTTCGGTGCTCTCACAAACCACACCGATCCTTAAAAAAAGTGAACATTATTTTTTTACACTCTCACGTTATGAACAATTCTTGCGCACCTGGACCGCTGAGCATCTCCAAAATGAGATGCATAATAAACTCCAAGAATGGTTTGACGAAGGCCTGAGCGATTGGGATATTTCAAGAGATGCGCCTTATTTTGGTTTTTTAATTCCAGGAACTCAAGACAAATATTTTTATGTATGGCTTGATGCGCCTATTGGCTATTTGTCTAGTTTTAAGGCTTTGTGTACTAAAGAAAATCTTAATTTTGATGAGTATTGGCAGCATAATTCCGCTACTGAATTACTTCATTTTATTGGCAAAGACATTATGTATTTTCATGCGATGTTTTGGCCTGCGCTCCTCCATGTGTCAGGCTTGCGCACACCTACCGCAATTCACTGCCATGGTTTTTTAACCATCAATGGCGAAAAGATGTCGAAATCTCGCGGCACTTTTATTAGTGGTGATCAATACCTCGCACAAGACTTAAATCCTGAATATTTGCGCTATTATTTTGCCGCTAAATTAAACGCTGGCGTTGAAGATCTAGACTTAAATTTTGCTGATTTTATTCAGCGCGTTAATAGTGACTTGGTGGGCAAATTTGTAAATATTGCCAGCCGCTCTGCTAGTTTTATTAACAAAAAATTTTCTGGGCAATTAGCAAATACACTAATGGATCAAAAATTATGGCAGAGTTTTGTCGATAAAGCTGAAACTATTGCGACTGACTTTGAGCAACTTAACTATGCTAAAGCAATGCGCGAGATTATGAGCCTAGCTGATAACGCTAATCAATTTGTTGATCAACAGCAACCCTGGACTTTAGCAAAAGATCCGACCCGCTTAGCTGAAGTTCAATTAATTTGCACGCAAGCACTTAATTTATTTAAAATTTTATTAATTTATTTAAAACCAGTTTTACCTGAACTTGCACAAAAAGCTGAAATTTTTTTGAATGTTGCACCCCTTACTTGGCAAGATTTATTTCAGCCTTTATTGGCACAACAGATTCAAGAATTTGTTCCTTTAATGGCACGGGTTGATGCTGAACGCGTTCAGGCATTATGACTACACAAGCAATTATTCGTACGCAAGATTGCATAGGATGCACCCAATGCATTGATGCCTGCCCTACCAATGCGATTATTGGTGCACCACAATTTCTTCACAGCATCATCGAGCAAGATTGCATTGGTTGTGAACGCTGCGTTCCCGCATGCCCAGTAGACTGCATTGATTTAGCACCTATGTCTGCACACTATGATCCTGAACAATTAACGGACACAGCGAAAATCGAGCGCAGTCATTACATTCGCGCTTTGGTGCATACCCATAAAGAACGCTTGGAGCGTATACGTATCCAGCAGAACCAAAATTTTGCTCATTCAAAAAATATTAGCGCGACACGCAAAGCCTATCTTGATGTGCTTTTTAACAAAACCAATACTAACTCCACATCAAAATGAAGAAAATTTAAGATGGCGAAAAAGAATTCGTTTATTAATCTCATTTTGACGTGCAATTGCTATAAGTTATAATGCTCTTTGTCTTTATTCCTTAAAAAAATAGCCATGATTGAATTTGATCAGCAAGTTTCGGAACGCAATCATATGCTCACACCCCTTGAGCACAATGAAGATCAGCTTGTTGATCGCGCCATTCGTCCTAAAACTTTACAAGATTATGAAGGGCAAGATGAAGCTTGTGTACAGCTGAATATTTTTATTCAGGCTGCGCGCAAGCGTCAAGAGGCTTTAGATCATGTATTAATTTTTGGCCCTCCAGGTTTGGGTAAAACTACTTTATCCCACATCATTGCCAATGAAATGCATGTCAATATTAAACATACTTCTGGACCGGTATTAGAAAAACCTGGTGATGTTGCGGCATTGCTTACTAATTTGCAAGCTAATGATGTCCTGTTTATTGATGAGATTCACCGCTTAAGTCCGGTCGTTGAAGAAATTTTATATCCGGCAATGGAAGATTATCAACTCGATATTATCATTGGTGAAGGACCGGCAGCGCGCTCGATTAAAGTGGATTTACAACCGTTCACCCTAGTTGGTGCCACAACGCGTGCGGGCTTATTAAGCGCGCCACTACGTGATCGCTTTGGTATTGTCTTACGTTTGGAATTTTATGATATTGCTCATCTTACCAAAATCGTTACTCGTTCAGCGCATATTTTAAATGTTGCAATTGATGCGCCTGGTGCTGAAGAAATTGCGAGGCGCGCTCGCGGCACACCACGGATTGCTAATCGCCTCTTAAGGCGTGTGCGTGATTTTGCTGAAGTTGAAGCACAAGGCAAAATTAATAAAGCTGTTGCTGAGCGTGCGCTCAATTTATTAAAAGTTGATACTTTTGGTTTAGATCAAATGGATCACAAAATTCTACTTACGCTTTTACAAAAATTTAATGGTGGCCCATGTGGCCTAGAAAGCCTGGCTGCAGCAGTTAGTGAAGAAAAAGGTACTATTGAAGAAGTTATCGAGCCTTACTTAATTCAACAAGGTTTTTTAGTGCGCACACCTAGAGGCCGCGTTGCCACTGATCTTGCTTATGCACATTTTCATATTTTGCCTGCAGGGACAAAATGACTGTTTTTTTTGTTAGTAAATTTCGGATTTATTATGAAGATACGGATGCCGGTGGCGTAGTTTATCATCCCAATTATCTAAACTTTATGGCCCGCGCGCGTACCGAATGGTTGCATAGCTATCCTGATTTTTTTGAGGCTTTACGTCAGCAAAAAATACTTACACCCGTGAGATCGGTAACCATTGACTATCATGCTCCGGCAATCCTTGATGATGAAATTATCGTACGTGTTTATTTGAAAAAATTTAAATCTGTTAGTGCACTTTTCTTTCATGAGATCTATCGTTACAATACTGAAGTACTCTTGTGTACCGCCACAGTTAAAATTGCCTGTGTTAACCAAAATCTACAGCTTTGCTGCTGGCCCGATTATCAAAAAATGCTGGCGCTGTTTAAATAAAGGAGTGTTCATGGGAACAGAATTATCATTATGGAGTTTAATCATTCATGCCAGTTGGATTGTAAAATTAGTTATGTTGCTGTTATTGGCTGCCTCTGTTTGGTCATGGACTCTGATTTTTCAAAAAACCAAGTTATTGAAAAGCACGCACGCACTGTCTGCAAGTTTTTATAAAAATTTTTGGTCGGGGCCTGACTTACACACCCTCTTTAATAGTCTTAAAAATCAGCATGAAGATGGGATGAGCGCTATTTTTTATGCTGGCTTTACCCATTTTTTAAAATGGCAAGATACCAAAACTACTACTTCGCAAATTGTTGAGAATGTCGAACGCGCTATGCGCGTTGCGTTTATGCGCGAGAGTGATCGTTTAGAAGCGCAGCTGCCTTTTATGGCAACCATTGGTTCGGTCAGTCCTTATGTAGGCCTTTTTGGTACAGTTTGGGGCATTATGAGTGCTTTTGTGGCGCTAGGTGGTGTCCAACAAGCAACGTTATCGATGGTTGCTCCAGGCATTGCTGAGGCTTTAATTGCTACCGCTATGGGTTTGTTTGTGGCTATTCCCGCAGTTATTGCTTATAACCGCTTTTTAGCAAGCATTGAACAACTGCTTAATGATTGTGAAAATTTTCAAGATGAGTTTATTAACATTCTTGAGCGCCAACTGGCTCAATCAAATACACGGAAACGCGAATGAAAAAAGCGCGTCGCAAACATAAACGTATTGCTGATATCAATGTAGTTCCTTATATTGATGTGATGCTGGTTTTGTTAATTATTTTTATGGTGACGACACCTTTGCTATCGCAAGGGGTTAAAGTCGATTTGCCTAAAGCTGCCGCTAAAGTATTACCCAATCAAAATGTACCTATTATTGTTTCACTTGATCACAATGGTAATTATTATCTTAACATCGCAGCTACACCAGAGGCGCCCATCAACACCTCAACTTTAGGCTCCGAGGTGGCTGCTGCCTTGCAAAAAAATCCGGAACGTAGAGTTTATGTGCGCGCAGATCAAAGTGTAAATTACGGCAAAGTCATTAGCGCAATGGTGCTCTTGCAACAGGCGGGCGCTAATAGCGTGGGCTTGATGACCGATACCAATGATGCACCCAAAACCTCATAAATGTTGTTGATGAAAACACTCATGAAATTTAATGCATCGCAAAAATCTTTTATTTATTCGCTGAGCGCCCATCTGGGTTTAATTATTGTGTTAATTTTGATAGCGCTTCAACATCAAAATAATTTCTTTTTTGGTACCGCTGTACGTTCACCTCAACAAATACAGATCGTTAATGCCATGTTGGTTTTACCGCAACCCTCACTTTCAAAGGTGATTACACCTGTGCCACCTGCGGCTGCTTCAGTGCCTACACCGCCTACACCTAAACCAGACACCCCCACCAAAGTGAAGACTACCTCCACGCCAGTTACTGCTAGCAAAACTCCAGAAATACAACAAAAAATTCAAAAGAAAAATATCCAAAAACAAACTGCACAACAGATTAAAGCGCTACAAAAGCTCAAAGCACTTGGCCTCTCTAGCATCCAACAATCTGTTACTACTACTCAAAAAGAAGCTGCTTCTGCAGCACAAGCAGCAGCCATGCTCACCGAAGAAGAAAAATATATGGGATTAATTCAACAAACTGTTAAAAGCAATTGGATCAACCAATTTGATCCTAATGCGCAGTTGATCGCTATTTTAAAAATCAAACTTGATGCTCAAGGCAAAGTATTAGCAGTGACGGTAACGCAATCTAGCGGCAATAGTACTTTTGATCGTCAGGCGGTTTTAGCAGTACAAAAATCCTCCCCACTCCCCTTGCCACCGGATGCAGGCCTTGCTAAAAAATTTATGAACCTCACCCTGCCCTTTAATAATCAGGATTTGCAGTAATATACCAAACGTACTTCAGAACGCGAAGTTATCAAAAAAAATTAACGTAAAAAATTCACTGTTTATTCCAAAATCGAAAGCCCTGCTGTAGGGGCGTAGCTTGCTACGCCCGGCAACTGTA
>JAGVKT010000036.1 GCA_020050355.1 Gammaproteobacteria bacterium
CATAGCCATTGCCATCGCCATTGCCATTGCCACGCCCTTTAGGCAATACCTTCATGTCCGCAAAGCCTTCATCATGAGAGTGTAGGGGTAGCCGCCATAGCCATCGCCATTGCCAAAGCCATAGCCAAAGCCATAGCCATCGCCATTGCCATCGGGTAAAATCTTACCATATGACATCAATACCTATTCCCTTTTTATTAAGATCAGTTTGATAACATCCAACTGGTACACATAGCACTTTAGTTTTAGAGTTTTTAATTTTTTCACATTCGTCTGCTAAATCATCATCAGTAATTATTATTGCAATTTTTGGATTAGTTTTATTAAGATGCTCTATAATTAAATGATAGGGTGTATTGCCGCCATTAAAATCTTTGGAAGATATTTTATTATCACCAAAAAACCAAACATCTTTTTTTATAGAAGATCCATATTTTTTTAAAACAGCATTAATAACTTCATTCGCTTTTTTAGTTTTTTCATCGCAAAAAGAGGCGCTTCGATCTAAAAAAATTTCAACTAAAGGTGATAAATAATTGGTCATCCGGCCTTTAAGTATATAATCTTCATTATAATATCTGTTCGGGCGATTATAAGTTTTTTGTGATAATGACCTTAATCTTAAACTCTTATCAATTTCGCTAACCAATGTAGGTTTTCTCTTTTTTATATTTTCAAAATGATCACTATTATTTTTAATCAACTGTTCTTTCTTTGCTTTTTTACTAATAGCTTCTATCATTTTTTCTAAAATTTCTTTAACTTCTTTGGTGGTATAACTTATTTGTTCTTTAGGTTTAATATCATTTTCATTATTAGTAGATTCTATTTGCATACAGATACATTTCGTAGTGCATTTTTTATTATTTTTTATAAGATAATCATAAATATCTTCAGCAATATCAATATGTGATGGAAGCTCAGGAATACTATCGCTAGTAATGCCTCTATAAAGACCAGATCTCTTGGATTTTATTAGGTCTTCATCTTCTATAGTATAAAGGTTTCTAGCTATTTCAAGCTCTGTGCTCATTACCCAGTTTTCTTTATTAAAATCATGATATGCATTTTTCATCTTTATTTCACGATAAAAATGATTCAGCAAAATATGGGCTTGTTCGTGATAAATAGCGAGACTCTCTTCACGATGCGAAAGATTATTGGCAATATAGATTTTTAAACCATCTGTATAAGCAGGCGCAGGCATTTGTGAACGAGGCAATCTGACTATTTCAGCTAAAACTATTTCATTGTTCTGCATTTTATAATCTCAAAGGAGAAAGATATTTTTGAGATGCACTATTAATTTTTTTGGAAGTAGAAAATATTTTATCTATCTTTGTATTATTAAATGAGTTTAATTTGTTAATAATATAAGTTGCTTCCAAAGGACATAATAATCCCGAGATGAACTTTTTCTGTTCTTCCAAAGTGGCAGATGTATTGCAATACCAAGTAAGGAATAAACTTATAGTTCTAGGGGAGGTTATTCTTTTCTCATGACCTTCACCTAGCATGTTATAAAGATTAATTTCCCCATTTTTTATGGATTCCAAAACGGGATTAATTTTTTCAATATGATTTTTATAATGTTTTATTGCCCAATCATACCATTCTAAGGGATCTGGAATAAAATCTATACAGCAAAATCTAGATTGCATGGCTTCACTTATTCCATCTGACCCACTAATAAATTCATTATTAGCAGCTGCAATAATGCAGGTATTATCGGGTAATTTGGAATTTCCAATAGCTCTATTACATATTAAAGTCAAAAATGAATCAGAAACACTTCTACGGGCTTTATCTAATTCATCAAAAAAAATAGCGGTTGTCTTTCCTTGAGCATCGGCTTCTTCCAATCTTTTAAAAATAATTGGTATAGTTCTTTTATCATATACTCCATCTCGATAAGGCAATCCAGAAATATCTTCTTCTACCATAGAAGAAGCTAACATAACTTCTACATGCTCAAAACAGCTTTTAATTTTTTCTGTTTTACCTACACCCGGATGCCCATAAAAAAGCACAGGAATATGTTTTGTTAAGTACTTTTTTATATTCATCGCAAAGTAGTCCCTTTAAAACTATAAAGGTCAATACATGGTAAAATCCCATAACAACAAGAGAGTGGCCATATGCACAATTCATTTTCATCAAATCTATCAAGGATTATTTTTGCATCTCTATCTCCACGTGTAACACCAGCAATACCTTTACCTCCTGAAAATCCTCCCGACATAGAGCATTTTTTCATGGCGATAAATCCTTCTTGAGGTGCGTCTACTTCTTCCCCAAAATAATAAAATCCTCCAGCAATTACAAATATTTTCCAGTTTTCATTACTCATAACATTTCTCCTTAAATAATTTTATTTTATCGCCTTTTCTAACGCAATCATTTGAATATCCACATAACGTCCAATAATTTTAAGAGATACTGACTTAGGAAATTTTTCTCTTAATAAGTTCACCACCTCTAACTCATTCCGATTCTTTTTATCAATAATTTCTTTAACAGCTGCATTCAATAAAAATGCAGTCTTGGGATTTGTAGCGACTTTATCAGCAGCCTCAACATAAAGCGCAGCTGTTTCATCATCTAACCAAAAATTCCCATAAGCAAATAGTTCTTCTAATTCTTTTAACATGAATGATTTTTTTCCAATTCCGCTAAGCGTTTCATATCAGGCAGATCTTTTTTCATACTATTTATTTTTATGCCCAACAAGTTCCCAATATTTATCTAAAATACTTTCATCATAAAAAATACGAGCTGTTGGACACAGAGCGTCTGTTATAAATATAGAACACGGATGGTCCGTGTTTTTATATTTCCATCGCCATTGATGAATAGTGCGAGGAGTCACACATAAGCGTTTCGCTATTTCTTCTAGAGGTACTTTCATACAATAATCCCATACCACTTAGCAGCATTGATACGGTTTTTAGCAAATATGCCAGGATGATTTTTAATGGTTTTACGCGCACGCTGACCATTTCCCCATATATCGGCTTTATTCTTACAATCTTGTTTTAATGCATGTACATCAATCATGGGGTCAATGCGATAAAAAAATTTATGGTTTTCAATAAACATGATTTTTACTCCTTCGGTTCTTAAGTTAATATTTTATTAAAAAGGTAATACATCATCTTCAATTTGATTCACTGGAACTTCATAATTATCTGGAGGTATATTTTCAGATTTAGTATGATTTTCTTGAGGTGGTTGTCCTGCATTTTTTGGTTTATTGGTATAAACCCAATCTACCAATTCAGATGCAAGTCTTAATACGTCAACTTTTAATATTTTAGTTTCTGGATAATTATGACAAAGAATGGAAACCGCATTGCTTAATTGACTTTGATTTACAATGCGTATTTGTTCTTCAGGGTCACGTGGTTTCCAAGTTCCTCCGCTAAATCCTTTTTTAGTATTTAATTGAGGATTTGAGAGATTTTCAAAATTATCTTTTACTTTAAATTTATTAACAGGTTGCCCTGAATATTTATCAATTTCTTGGCTATAAGAAAATTTAACTTTATCTCCCACTTTGAATAAATCAGCTTTGTTACTTGCTGTAAAAGTAAGATAGGGAGTATTATTAACAAAAATAGTGAAATTAGCACAGTCACCGTAAGTGGTAGACTTATCTTCGCCTTTAAATACTTTTTCAATGATTCCTTCAACGATATTACTCATATTTTGATTCCTTTTTTTCCTTAAGCAGCTTTTTTAACATTAAATAAGTTTTCTTCTAATTTTCTGTGATACCCTTGGGCATATTCCCAGTCATTTGTTGATAGTTTCAATAATTTTCTATAATTAGCTCCGTATGGATGTTGTATCAATGCATAAATCCTCTCAGCAGTGGTTTTTGTAATAACATCCAGGGTCATTAGATTTATTATTCCTGATATTAAAGTCTCTACATCTAATTTTTGATTCTTATTCATGCTGCGATTCTCCCTTCTATATCGGCGTGCTGATTAAAGTAATATTGTTTACTTTCAATATCTAATTTATCCCAGCAGTGCGAGCATACAAATAGTTTTGAATGCATGTGCGAAGGGTGGTAGCAATTGCCGCATATTTCACCTTTAAACACCTTTTTATAGAGTTCCTGACTAAAAATTTCATTTAATTTACTTGTCGTACTTATTTTCATGTTATTCTCCTCAAAGTTTCAATTTAGAGCCATCCTTGGCGGACATTTCTTCCTTGCGAAGGTAATATTACCTATGGGTAACATAGTAGTCAATACCTATGGGTAATATTATTTTAAGCATTTAATTAACCTATTGATTTTAAATAGATAATTAATGATTTAAAAAGATATTAAAATACAGAAATGCACTAAAAAGCATTTTGAATTTGAAAATTTTTATTGAGTTTCTAAAAAATAGTTATTGACAATAAAATGTTACACCAGAACTTTGATCAAAAACATAACCTGTTGCAGGATTAAAGGTTATGATATCTCCTTCATCAACATCATCTGCATTTATAGTAGTGGGGGAGCATTCATGGCCATCGATAGTTAACGTTAAATCGCCATCATCTACATCTTTATCTTGAATAGTGGTTTCATTTGCATGTAATCCTATGCAAAAAAGCATTAATCCGCATACAAGTAATTTTTTCATAAATTTCTTTTTTATTTATTGAGATTTAGCTTTCACACCGTAGAAGTCAAAAGTGATAGTTTGTATTTTTTGATGATTGGGCGCGTTAGTATTTCCTGAGTATTGCATATAAAGATGTGAGCCTGCAGGAATAACTGTATCAGTGTATATTGACAATATTTTCCCACTAAATAATCCGTATCTTGGTAGGTTTTCATCAAGGGGTATAAGATTTGTTGGATTATTAGGATCTGTTCCTACAGACATATTCAATTCACCTCTATCAGGAGGTAAATTTGGTGGGGTAACATTAACATTTCTTTCTTGAATATAAGAAATCATATAAGCATCATTGGTAGGGGTGGCACCCATATCAATGATTTGGGGTGTTGGACCAATATTTGTGAGCGTAATGCTCCATGCTAAAACAAGTGGTGCGCCTACCATAAAATGCTCCTTAAGGTTAATTAGAGGGGTAAGCTAATATATCTATTGTAATTGGCTCGCCATTGTATTTATTATTTTCTGAATATTTTACATATAAATTTTGAGCTGCAGGCGCAATAGAATTACCACCTAAGCCCCAGATCATGTAACCTTTTTCAGTTGGGTTGGAGTTGTCGCCCGCATTGATGCTTTCGACAACGTTATTAGGTGTTTGCTCTGAGGTTCCAATGGTTATTACAAGGCCTTTGGTTTGAGATACATCCATGTTTTTTATAACGGCCATGACAGGTATGTAATTTTCATTTGTAGGAGCTGTTCCGATGTTGATAACTTGAGGGACTGGCCCTAAATTATTCAAGGTGAAACTCCATGCTACGATCAGTGCTTTTCCTATCATAAAACGTCCCTTTATTTATTTAAATTGAATCCCCTGTTTTGGATATCATTACAACGCGGCCAATTACATTAAGCAAATTCCTGGCTTCTTTTTTTAAAACAATTTTATCAGGAAAATGGGATTTAACAGGATTATCTGATTTGATAATAAAGTTATCAGGGCCTATAAAAAATCTTTTAACTTGAATAATTTGATCATTTATAAAAGCATACAGCTTTCCATCTTCAATTTCTTTTTTTGTACAGTCTATTAGAACTTTATCTCCATCATTCAGTGTAGGAAACATATCGCTTCCTTCTACTTGCATTGCACAAGCGGATTCTTCAGTAATGGCTAATTTAGTCATATCTTCTTTTGATAACATAACAGCTTGCTCCTTAGGGTGCATGGTAATACCTCCATCAAGAGAAGATGATTCTAAATCAATCAACGGAATAAATCCATAATATTTATCCGTTAATGGGGGGAATTCTGTGAAATTCATCGCAGATTTTGTATGATCTTTATCTAGCCAATGATCGTCTTTGTGGAATTTTTCTTCTATTTCACAGGCAAACTCTGGGCCAATATTTTTTTTTCTAGTCAAATATTGTGTTATAAGGTTATAAGATTTTCCTAATCGATCGGCTAATTCCCGGCGACCGAGTTTTTCTTCTAGGTATTTTAAATTTTTCCAACGATTAAAGTAAATAATTGTAAGTTTTGTGGTTTTGTCCATTGGTAATTCTTGTGGTTACCCGTAGCTAATATTCTAACATTAAATTTTACATTCAAAAACAACCTTGAGGTAATATGAAAAAACCATTAATATTACCTATTGGTAACTCAAAGGAATGCAATGGAATTATCGGACTATATCAGATCTCTCCCGAGGGGTGGTAAATCTAATTTAGCTAAATATCTAAAGGTTAGGCTACCAACTATTAGAAAATATGAGCTTCGTCAAATTAATCCTTTGCCTGAAAGAGCAAAATTGATTGAAATTTACTCTAAAAAAAAAGTTACTTTGGAGGAGATTGTTGGGGTTAAAAAAGCACAAGAAATAATGGAAATTTGGAAATGACCGACCTTGAGCTGCTAGATTGTGTTTTAGCACAACATCCTATTGTAACCCACCGCATATTCTTGCATATAACCCAAGACTTAAAAGCCGCGGCATTTTTTGGTCAGCTCTATTATTGGTCGAAAAAAATGAATCACGAATGGTTTTATAAAACTGTTGATTCATGGGGTGATGAATTATATCTGAGTTGGGAAGAGCAAAAACGTATTAGAAAGAAGCTAATCGTATTGGGTTTAATTGAGGAAAAAAGAAAGGCTTCTCCAGCAAAATTATTTTTTAAACTTAATTTTCCGAGATTAATCGAGCTTGCAAAGCAATATTATAGCCAGATTCAGGGAAAGTCAGAATCTAGATTCAGGGAAAGTCAGAATCTAGATTCAGGGAAAGTCGGAAGCTTGATTCAGGGTTTCCCTGAATCTATATATAAAGAAACAGAGACTACAACAGAGACTACTACAGAGAATAAAAAAAATAACCCTAAAGGGTTATTAAAAAAAAATGTAAAAAGATCTTTACCAGAAGATTTTGGTATTTCAGAGCGGGTATATGCATGGGCAGAGGAAAAGGGTTATCCCAATAGTTCGCTTAAAAAAGGTCTAGAGGTATTGGTGAGCTATGCCAAGAGAAATGGCAAACAGTATGTGGATTGGGATGAGGCATTGATGACAGCGGTTCGTGAGAACTGGGCAAAGTTACCCAATGATGGTTTTGTCATTGCTGCCGAGGATGATTTAGGTTTTTAGGATTGATTATGCAGCAGGGAATGGTGAGCAATGGGGTGTATGTCATAAAGCGTTTAAAAGCGCTTTATCCTTCGTTTCGTAGTCATGTCGATAAGCTAGAGAAGGATGAAAAGCGTTGGTTGCTTGAGGAGTATGAGAAAGCTTTTAACAAATACACATTGCGAGAAGTAACGGAGAAAGTAAGTAATGCGATACAGATCTCAAGCACCCGTGCTCCGACCATTAGCGATATTGTAAATGCTGCGGGTGTAAAACAGGCTTCGATTGTTGAGACGCCCGATATTGGTTTGGAAGGGCAGTATTCTGAAGCATTGAATCGAGGTGATTGGAGAGAGATGCAAAATTTAAGAGTGCGGCTCGCGCGGTCTCGACTGGAAAAAATAAATTACGATGCCATTTTAAAACCCACATATGCCTATTAAACTAATTTTTAAGGCATTGGTTAGGTTTTTAATATGTAGGTAATATGATGGTAGCGCAGGTAATATTAAAATTGATTTTATATGGGTTAAAATTAGTTTTACGAAAATGGATAAAAAATGACAATAACAGTACCGACATTACATTTAGGAATTTTAGGAATCATCTTCATTGTATTAAAACTATGCGGGGTGATTTCTTGGGCGTGGTGGTTAGTATTATTACCAATTTATTTACCTTTACTGCTTATGTTAACCATTATTTTTATTGTATTAATGATCTTCGCTATTGCCGTTTTTTTCGTAGAAATAACAACATGGGATTAGATATAAAAATGATCAATAAAACCCAAAAAACACCCATGAAAAAAAGCAGGAAGCGTAAAAAATGACTCAAGAAGATTATTTACAAATTGCTTGTATGGAATATCTACGATGGAAACATCCAAATACTTTAGTGCTACACATACCCAATGGTGGTTTTAGAAACAAAATAGAAGCCTATAAACTCAAGCGTATGGGTGTTTTAGCAGGAGCGCCAGATATATTTATTCCATTGGAAAAAGGAAAAATTACTAGTAAAGATGACGTGTACGTAACCGAATATAACGGTTTCTTCTGCGAACTAAAAATAAAACCTAGAAAGCCCACCAAAAAACAATTAGAAATACACGAAAAACTACGTGAATTAGGATATTATGTTTGTGTGTGTTATTCAATCGATGAGTTTATCAAAGAAGTTGAAAATTATTTAGGAAAAAAGCATGACCAATAAAACCATACATCTAGACTTAACCCTTCCCAACAATGAAAGTAACCCACATTCTGCTGACATAAAAATATGCGCACCAGGCGCCTGCCTTCAAGTGATTTATAAGTCAACGGATGAAATTTCTGAAATAAATAATCAAGAAAAACAGGAGTAAAACATGTTCAAATTTTTAAAGTTTGTAAGTATAGAGAAATACGAAAACCAAAAAGCATTAACCCAAACCTGGAAAGATAAATTCGATAAACAAATTCAAGCACATCAAAATACCATCTTAGTTAAAGACAAAGCCTATAGAGAATTAAAAGCACTCTATGATGATGCAATTAAAAAACTTGAAGACATGAAAGAGAATGAAAAAAAAGGAACTGCAGAATGATATTACCTATTGCTACCCGCATTTTAATAAAACCCATCATTATGCATGCAGAAACTAAAACCGAAGGCGGTATTATTATCGCAAACATCGTAAAACCAACTCAAAATAAAGGAGAGGTTTTAGCAATAGGGCCAGATGTTACATTAGTCAAAAAGGGCGATATCGTCTATTACACCAAACATGCTGGATTAGAAATATTAAACAATAACGAAATGCATCTCATCATAAATGAAGGAGATATTTTAGCAATTATAAAGGATGATCATGTTAGTCAAGAATAACCAAGTAATAATGGATTTTAAAGAAATAGAAGAAGCAAAAGCATTTGCTTCACTCTGTTGGGATGTAAAACGTATATTTGAATCATTTCCCCAATATATAGACGTAAAGTTTACTCCCGAAAAAGCATTGCTTTTGCTTTTACAACAAGCAGCTACAGAAGTTTCAGATTTAGCAGATCATCCCCCGTAGATGACTAAAATTAGGTTTAAAATAAACACAAGGAAAATAAATCATGATGCAACCCAGATTTAAAAAAAACGAAAGAGTTTTTTATGTACATATTCCAGCTAAAAGAGATTTAGTTACTGGAACTCTAAAGCCAGAAAAAGCTCGCCCGGCTACTGATCTTGTCGATGAACATTATTGGCCCCACCAAGGAAGTGGTTTAGAAATCATTTATAAACTCGTATCACGCGGTAAAAAAATAAATCAAAAAGAACTCTATTCCAATAAAGACGATTGTCAAGCCGCGTGCGATAAAATCAATGAAGAATTATCAAAAGTATCAGAAATAAAACCTAAAAAAATAGAAAAGTCAGCCGCCTTGAATACTATGACTACTTAAGTACTATGAAATGCCCCTCATCAATACGTTGCGATATTTAAGAAAAAAAAAGAAATGGTCGCGTGATTTTGTAGCGGTTGAAAGTAATATATGCGTGCGTATTATTCGCTATTATGAAGTAGGGGCAATTTCTATTTCTCTAAAAAATGCAGAACGTTTATCCGAATTATTCGAAGTAGATGCGAGTCTTATCGTAGGTAAAAATCAAAAAGTATTTATCTCAGATGAAGAATATGAAGAACTGATCCCTCCTTTAACGCATAGGGAAATGCTGATGACTAAAATGCAGCAATTTATTAGTGGAACTTTACCCAAATGTTCACTTAAGGAAATTTACATGGAGGTGATTGTTAATGGTCATAAAGGTGATTAATGTTTTTAGAAAATAATTTTAGAAATTCAAACTTTTTTATTGCCCTAGCCCAACATTTAATGCCTGATTCTACGATTTATTCAAAATAAATAATAAATACCATTCAAATATTGCCACCTCCTTGACTTCTAAATAGTTTGATATTAATAGCGCAATTTCAATTAGTTAGCGCTGTATGCCCAAAAGTCTAACAGAAATACGTAAAGAACCCGGAAAAAGTAATGCCTATAAATACAAAGGCGTTGCCAAAAAAGACTTCGCTGGTCCCAGTGAAACTTACCCAATCAATACATTAAAACGCGCTAAATCAGCAATCAAATTAGCTCATAACTCCCCTCAAGAAGAAAGTATCAAAGCACGAGCGCGTGCTAAATACCCACAACTCAAAAAAGGTAAAAAATGAAAAAGCCCTCAGTAAAACACATCGACGAAGAAGCTGATAAAAAACTAGTTAATAAGATGCTCAAAAAAGAACGTGCGCGCGATAAAAAAGATGATGCACGGCAAATGAAAAAGATGATGCGCAAGAAATAACGGTTCCGAAAGGCTTATATATGTGCAATTTTGTTCCAACGGATGAACAGCGTAAAACTGCTTCACATTTATTATCACATGGCATATCCGGGGATAGAGCGCGTTTAAAAATAATTAATCCCAGAACTAATAAACCCATCGATAAAGATACTTTTTATAAAGTATTTGCACGTGAGGTTGAATTAGCTGGATTGGAAAGAACAGGTCTTGTCGTTGATCGGCTTTATGAAAAAGCCTTGGAAGGGGATGTAGGTGCAATTTCTAAATATCTCTCTCTTCAAGGACGTGGAGCATTTAATAAACGCTTTGAATACAATCCCGATGACCCTCCCTCTAAACAAATAGCTTCTGTAATCAAAGCAAGTTCTGATGGAATTATAGGCGCTCTTGAAACTTCTGAAATCGTTAATGCCATAGCAAAACTCGTGACCGTCGTTGAAGTTGAAGAACTCAAAAAAGAATTTGCTGAACTTAAGAAACTCATGAGGAAGAAGAAATGAGTTTAAACGCATTCAGAAATGAAATCAAAAATTTTAAAAACCAATATTTTTATGAAGCGCAACTTCCTGATATACAAATCAGTGATGATTATTATCTAACACAAACTCAGAACAGTCGTTTTTATGTTCCATCGCCAACGGGACTTGAGTTTCACAAAGATGATTCATTTTTTAAAGTGATCATGGGTCCTTTTGGATCAGGTAAATCTGTTGCGTGTTGCCATGAAATCATATTTAGAGCTTTTGGTATGCCAAAGTGTATTGATGGCATAAGGCGTTCTAAATGGTGTGTTGTACGTAATACCTATCGCATGTTGGAAATATCAACAGTACGTACATGGCTTGATTGGTTTGCCCATTTAGGTGAAGTGAAAATCACACAAAAACCCCCTTATTATTTTTGCGAGTTTTGGGACGATCAAGGGAAGATAGAGTTAGAAATTGTATTTCTAGCTCTAGATCGCCCAGGACAATTAGAGAGTTTAAAGTCTGCTGAATTTACCGGTGCTTGGCTGAACGAATTATCAGGATTACAAGAAGCCGTATTTCAATTCATGAAGGGCCGTATTAATGGACGTTATCCATCAAAATCAATTTGTACAGAACCCTATTGGACAGGAATTATTGCAGATACCAATCCACCTAATACCAGGAGTTGGGTCTATCGGATGTTTGAAAAAGAAAAACATCCAGAATTTAGAATGTTCAGACAGCCAAGAGGATTGATTAAGAATTCAAATGATCAATGGATTGATAATGTTGATGCAGATAATAAAAAGAATTTAGCACCTGATTATTATCAAAAAATGACTCTGGGTGCGTCTGAAGAATTTATAAAAGTATTTTGCTTGGGAGAGTATGGTTCTGTCTTAGATGGTAAACCCGTATATGCCGAATATAACGATGACATTCATAGTATTAACGGTCTTAAGCCCATTCCTGAAAATTATATTTATACCGGTTGGGATTTTGGACTTACTCCTGCATGTGTGGTTGCTCAACGCAATGTTAATGGGCGCATTCATATTTTAAAAGAATATGTTTCACAAAACATGGATCTTGAGCAGTTTATAAAAACAATTGTTAAACCGCGTTTAGCTGTTGATTTTAAAGATTGTATTGTCCATGAGGGATGGGCAGATCCTGCAGGTACTCAAAAGGCACAAACGGACGGATCAACGTGTTTAGCCATTTTAAATAAATATGGATTTAATGTATCTCCAGCGCCATCTCAAGATCCAATTGTACGTCAAAAAGCAGTTCACGATTATTTGAATTTAATGATTGATGGTAAACCAGCGCTCATAGTGAATAGAGATGGATGTCAATTATTAAGAGAAGGTTTTCAGGGTGGTTATCAATATCGAAAACTTCATACGATTCAAGGTGAAAAATTCGCTGATTTTGTAGAAAAGAATGAATATTCACACCCTCATGACGCTTTGCAATACCTAATGTTGGGTATATCTGGTTATATCCCCGAAAAAGAACGTACGCAAGTTATTTACTTTGATGAGTTTTAATTATGGCAAAAAATAAGAAAAATACTAAAGGTTTAGAAAAGCGTAATGAAAAGATCAATGCTTGGTTTGATTATTTTTCAGATAACATTCAAACCTATACCAATAACATTGAATTTGTAGAGGGTTCACAATGGAATCCTGATGAAGTTGCTTATTATGCTGCAAATGGTAAAACCCTTCTTACTGATAATGTACTCAATAAATTTGTAAAACAAATCATTGGTGAACAACTAAAAACCACCCCTGAGATGCAGGTGGTGGTTGATAGTGATCAGGTAAATCAAAAGAAAGTTGCAATCCGTTCTGATTTATTGCGCACAATTCAAATAAAGAACCACGCCAAAGAGTGTTACGAAATCGCTATCGAATGTTCGATGAAAGGGGGGTTCGGTGCTCTATGGGCTTATAACGATTATGACGATGGCATAACCTTTCAGCAGGTTGTTAAACAAGAACCTATCAAAAATCCTACTTTATGTTTTTGGGACCCAAAAGCAAAAAATAAAACTAAATGCGATGGGGATTACTGCGGGATGATTGACTATATGCGCAAATCTGAATTCAAGCGCAAACATCCCAATGCTGAACCAACATCTGAAGGATGGAATTCAGATCAAGTTGATTTAGATCGCATTATGTTAGAAGAGGATGATGAACTCATTCCTATAGCAACCATCTACGAAAAGCGCTTTTTTAAAAAAAGAATTCTTTTGGTAAAACCCACTATATCAGGGAAAGAATTTGATACTGTTCCTGCTGATCAATTTGATGAATACAAACAGCAATATTTAAACAATATCCAATACATCAATGAAATATTGGGTATGAGTCAATCTCTTCAAGAGCCGCAAGTCATAGATGAACGGATTGTTGATGATTATAAAATAAAGTGTTATCGCCAAACTAAAGTAGAAGATCTCGAAGAATATGAATTCCCTGCGCGTGATTTACCCATTCAATATGTAGATGGGTATAGCTATTACGATAAAGGTAAGCAAACCATTAAATCTTTTACGCAAGATGCACATGATGCTCAAAAACTAGTTAATTATATTTATTCAGAAATTGGTCAAGCCGTACGTACTTATCAGCGTGTAACTATCATTGGCACGCAAAAGATGTTCAATGGCGCATTAAAGCAAATGAAGAATCCAGAAAAGCCTACTGCGTTCTTACCTATTGAACCTGATCCGGCATTTAACGGTGGGGTGCCAATGATTACCGACCCACATCCTGTGCCGGCAGAATTGTTTACAGCCTACCAAATGGCTGTTGCTTCTATACAAGATATTTTAGGGCGTACTGAGGCCTCTATGGGAGATCCTGGTAATGAGATTTCAGGCGTTGCTATAGAAAATCGCATTATGCAACAGAATACTGTTGTAAATAAGTGGTTTGATGGTCTTTTAAAAGCCATAGAACAACAAGGTCGTGTAGTTAATCAATTGATCAGTAATCTTTATGATCAACCTCGTTCAATGATGCTCTATAAAGAAAATAATAAAGCTTATAACGCCAATCTCAATCAGTTTAATCACCAAACAGGAGAAGTTGATAACGAAATCACAAATGAAGATTTTGAAATCAGAATTTCTGTAGGCGCTAATTACGAAATGATGCGTCAACAAGAGCGTCAATATCTCTTAGATATTTTACAACAATCTCAATTACCAGCTTTTGCGAAGATAGGGCACTTAATCGCTAAATTATCTGATACACCGATTATGCCGCAAGTGGTTCAAGCCATTGAAACCATGATTGATCCACAAGTATTGGCTAAAGAAAAAGGATTGCCACCACCACCACCACCTCCCCCTCCTCCACAAGTAATGCTTGAACAACAAAAGATTCAGGCAGATATGCAAGCCACGCAGGTAAAAGTTATGCAAGCTCAAATCGACAAGATGAAAGCTCAGATGGAATTTTTAATGAGTATTTCCGAATTACAAGGTAAGGGTGTTGAAGCACAAGCAGAGGTACAAAAAGCTGCTATGGAAGCCGGAAGAGATTTATCGCAACACCACGTCGATATGGTTGGACATGGTGTAGAGACCTTAGGTCACTTAAAAGATTTAGCTGCGTTATCGCAGCAACCATCCACACAGCAGGAGTTAAATGCTGGAGCGCAAACGTGAAGCTTAAAACACGGTGATAAATAGGAGAAATTATGAACACAAAATCAAATAATGCGGGTCAATTAAGTCAGGATCAATTGGATCAGCAAGAACTTGATAGAGCTTTTAATGAAATGAACGGTATCAAACCCGAAGATGCGGCACAAACGCCAGAACCTCAACAAGAGGAGGTTTTAGACGATATACTGCCGGCAAATGAAGGGGAAGTTGATACTACAAATGATGATCTTCTTACTGAAGTTTCTGAAGAAGCGCAAGAAAAGCCTGAGGGTGATGTGCTTGAGGATGACGAGAAGAAGGACGAAGCAAAATCAGATGATTATGTGGATTTAGAAAATTCTCCTATAGAAGATGACGAAACCCTGATTAAACCTGATGATCCAGTCGGGGTACAAAAACGTATCGGTAAGGAAGTTCAACGCCGTAAGGTATTGGAAGCAGAAATTGCGCAGATGAAAGCTCAGCAAGAGCAATTGATGCGCATGGTGATGGGGCAAACGCCTAATAGTGTAGTACCAGGAATGATGCCCACTATGCAGCCTAATGTTGCGCAACAACAGCAACAAGTGCCATTTGTACCTCCTCCACTACCAAAACCTTATGAAGAGATGAATGAATTTGAACGCTTTGAATATTTCAACCAGGTAAAAGTGGCTGAAGCACAAGCAAAACAAATGCATTCACAGCAACAGGTGCAACAGCAAAGACATCAAGCTGATTTAGGAAAAGTCTTAAATCAATTGAGACAAAACCTTGATGATCCAGTCATTAATGAACTCTATACAAAAAATGGAGGGAATTTAACTGAGCACATGCTTGCGCCTTTAGTGGACTACAAAAACGCTGCGTCATTGATTCGTTATTTTCACGTAAAGCACAACGCAGAGCTGGCCTTATTAGCGACGAAACCTCCTCATGAGCAAGCAAGAGGGATCGTTCGCTTAGCTGAACGCGTAAATCTTGAAAGAAGACAATCTTTTGAGAAAAAAGCAAATGCTAAAAAGCCAGTTCCTGCGGGAAAAACAACAAGTGCCGCTGCACCAAAAGCATTTGCTAAGAAGGATATTTATTCCGATCAGGCATTGTTAGAAAAAGCAGCGGGAAATCCAAAACTTTGGGATCAATTAATAGCAAAGGGCTATTGATCTCCCGCTAGGAGAAAATAATGACAATTACAGTTCCAAGTTATGCGTCACCTACATTAGTTGCTAAACGTATTGCGCAGTGGTTTTACACCATGAGCCCAATTGTTAAAACGGCTTATAAAGGTTATGCAAATATGTTCGACAATAACAAACTTTCAACACCAGGCACTACTTTTAACGTAGCGTTGGATAACCGTTTTACTTTGCAACGAAGCGATGCGATTACGCTAGAAGGTATTGTTGATAGAACGGTACCTGTAACCGTACAGAACCCTTATCGTATGGGTGCTGCATATACTACAACTGCACAAAAATTATTGATTCGTGATCTTGATCAGCAAACGATTAAGCCCATGTCTGCAACAATCAGTGCGGGTATCGAACAGGATCTCATCTCTCAATTTGAGTTATATGGTTATAATTTCCAAGATTTTACAACCACTTATAATTCAAGCACATCGGGTATTTTGGATACACCAGCAAAAGTAGGCCAGATTGCTACTTTCTTCAGAGAGTATTCAATTGATGCTGTTATTCCCTGGTATGGTTCTATTCGTCCCAATAACTATCAAGCAATGGTTGATGGTTTCCCATCTTCCTTCTATCCAAAAACCAACGATAGCGTATTGCATGATGACATCAAATCTAAAGATGTTAAACGCATCAATAGTTTTGATTTAATGTGGTCAGAAGTACTCTATAAACACGTTGGTGGTACAGCTGGTGGAGCAACAGGCGTAACTTTAAATGCAACCGTATCAAGCGGTACAAGCATTACACTTGCGGGTTTAACCCCGGGTCTAACTTTTGCAGTAGGTGATCGTTTAGTATTTCCTGCATCTTATAAAGTTAATCCAGTAACACGCGATGATATTACTAACTCAAACTTCCAAGCTGTTGTAGCCGCAGCTGCGACTGTAGGTGGTGGTGGTACTGTTACCTTAACCATTTATGTAGGTCCAGGTGGTCTGAATGCTAATACAGATGATCCAAATAGAAACTTAAATCGTGCTTTAACTTCGGGCGATTCAGTGCAGATTATTAGTGAATTCTGCTTAAACTGTTTCTATACAGGTAATGCTGTATTGTTTGCGCCGATCGATCAAGCTGCATTTGATGTTGCACCAAATCAACGTGGCGCTGAGAGTGATCCGCACAGTAAGTTGAAATTCCGCGTAACTTACTTCCCTTCCCCAGGTACAAACCAAAATACCGTCTATGTCGATGCATTGATGGCAATGGGTATTGCTCCTGAAGGAACAAGCATTGCATTAACTGATAACTAATGCTTTAAGGGGATAGATCATGCCAGTAATGACCGTCAATAGTTTAGCGTTTGTGAGAGAGGCCTATGAATCATGGGGGATTATCAGTGATTTTGATACATTGTCTGATCCCATGTACGTCAGAGGATTATCTTATTTAAATCAAATTCTTGCTAAAGATCAGGCTAATGGCATATCTATCCCTGCTTATGCGCAATTGAATTTTAATTTAATTGCAGGACAAGCATTTTATGAAATATCCAATAATATAGGTGCCGAGGTTGCATCAAATCCACTTATGGATTTGGAAGACGGCGTCATCCTTTATTCAAATTTGATTCAATATCCAATTTTAGATGTTAAGAGATCCGAATTATTAGGGATTCCATTAGCCGTTAATACTCAGTCGTGGCCTTCTCAAATGCTCTTGTATAAATTCAAGCGAATAACAGGAGATAGAGATGCACCTATCGTTACGATGTCCGATGATCCAAATAGTTGTGTATTACGTTTTTATCCAGTTCCATCACAAACTTTTCCAGTAATTATTTATGCAAAAAGGGTATTAGATAGTGTTGAAAAAAACCAAGATATTTCTATTCCTCCTCATATGCTTATGTATTTACGTTATAGCTTGGGACAAGAGCTCACGCGTAAATATGAAAACTCTGTATGGAAGCCAGAGGATACACAAACGCTTATAGAATTAAGAGAGATGTTTAAGTCGGGGAATGAAATTGATAATTCCCTTGATCAATCCCCAACGTTGCAATCTGGTGCGCCAAGTCGCCCGATGGCTACCAATGTGCCTTATTACTAGGATAACGCTATGCCAAAGGTTAATTTTCCAGTAGTAGGTACATTTGCGAGGGTCAAGCAGCGAGGTATTACCCCTGAGAGTACGATCAATATGTATCTTATCAATCAGGGAAATGAAAAAGTTCCAGATACACTCATTAATGTACCTGGTTTTATAAGTTTAGAAAATACACCTTATTTTCCGTTTGGTGAAGTTGGTCGAATGCTTTATGTAGATGATCAACAAACAATTTACGCGGTTGTAAGTGAATATGTATATAAGCTAACAACAACTTTCGAACCGATTTTATTGGGGACGCTTACGACAGATACAGGTTATGTGGATATTGAAGGAAATAATTCTGATCAAATTATGTTTGTAGACGGCGCTAATGGTTACATTTATAACATAACGACAAACACTTTTGGAAGAATTACTGATCCTGATATTTTACCAAGCCCACAATCAGTAGCATTCTTAGATGGGCGATTTATTATCAATAGTGCGGGCACAAATCAGTGGCAAATCTCAGATTTAAATGATGGTACGAGTTGGGATGCTTTAAATATTCAAGAACTTGAAACACAAAAAGATACGATTCAAGCAATTGCTGTTAATCAACGTATTATCTTTTTATTTGGAAATCAAGTTACTGAATGTTGGAATGATGTAGGAAATCCAGATTTTCCTTTTGCGCGTTTAGATACCATGAATTTCCAGGTGGGCGCAGCATCGACTGCTTCTGTTACTCAAGCAGAAGGCTTATTGTTTTGGTTGGGTAGATCAACAAATGGAACTGCATCTGTGATGTTAAGTGATGGGGGTATGCCCATTGCTGTCAGTACCGTAGATGTTGATCAAGAAATAAATAATTATGCCTTAACCACTGATTGTGAAACTTACTATTTCAGAGAAAACGGTTATACGTTTTTGGCGGTTAATTTTACAACCGAAGATCAGAGTTGGTTATATAACGTTACCAATCGTACGTGGACAAAACAGAGTACGCATGAGGGTAATAGACATCGCATTAAAACCATTATTAATTATGGTGAATTGAATTATGCACTTTCCTATGATGATGCTGATTTTTATGAAGTTTCTCAAGCGTATAACACTTTTGATGGCGATCCTATTGTTAAAGAGCGTATTACGCATAGATTTTTTGATCAAACTTTACGTGATATAAAAGTTTCATATATCGAAATTGATTGTTTACACGGTTTTGCCCCGCAAGCAGGTTCTCCTGAAAATCCCAATTATTCTGCCGATCCTTTTCTAGAATTATCTGTATCAAAAGATGCGGGTATTACTTTTGGTCCTAATGTCAGGGCTCCTATTGGCCGTGTTGGTAAAAGAGGCGTAAAGACATATTGGCACAATCTGGGAATTAATAAGGATTTTGTATTTAGGTTTAGATGTTATGCAAACGTAGATTTTTATTTAAGAGATATGTCGATTTTATACAGTTTAGCAGGGCCTCAAGGAAGAAGTTAATGTTTAATCAAATAAGTATTCAAAATCAAATAAGACCCCCCTTACAAGATGAGGTAGTGGGAACAGATCGGATCGTGACAAGCATATGGTTACGCTATTTTAATAATTTATATCAGCTATTAGTTGCCATCTTGCAGAAGGGTATCAGTTTGCCATCATTAACAACATCGCAACGCGATAGTGATTCTTCTTATAACCAACAAAGATGGTTATACATCACCGATGCAGCAGCCGGTAAAGAAGTACAAATAAATATCAATGGAATTTGGTATTACGCAACATTAACGGCTGTTTAGGAGAGTTTTATGTCATGGCAAGCATCTATTCAACAAATGTTTAATAACCCCGATAATTCTCTTAATTCTATTAATCCAGGAGGAAGTAGCGCATCGATGTTCACGATGAATCCCTGGATGATGGGGGGCGCGGGATTAGCGAGTTTATTGGGAGGTATTTTTAATAAAAGCGGCGCTGATAATCTGGGTAGTAATATCCGACAGGGCATGGGAGATATTACCAATTATGCAAATCAGGGGTTGGCATTTTTAGATCCTTATAATCAAGCAGGTCAAGCTGCGCTGGGTCAATATAGTCAAGCGCTTAATGGAATGTCTAATCCTGTTGATTATGTAAATAACATTATGGGTCAGTATAAACAGTCTCCTCAATCTCAATTCAATACGCAAGAAATGTTGAGAGCGGCAAATAATGCATCAGCTGCAAGCGGACAATTAGGATCCCCTGCTGAACAGATGGCAATTAGTAGATATCAAAATCAAATTGACAGCACAGATCAACAGCAATTTTTGAATAATGCATTGGGGGTTAATTCTCAATATATGGGAGGATTACAAGGTTTAGCTGGTATGGGTTATGGTGCAGCGGGTCAAATGAATCAAAATCGTTTAGGTTTGGGAGATGAAATGGCCCAAATGTATCAAAACTTAGGCATGGCTAATATGTATGGAAATCAATCCATGGGTAGTGGTATTGGAGGATTTTTAGGCGGTTTAGCGAGTTTATTATAAAGGGGTAGGATAATGGTAGCACCACTTGGACAATTACAATTAGCTAGTTCTTTGGAAAATCCTGTATTAAGTGGATTTCAACAAGGATTACAAACAGCATTGTTGCCACAAACAACAGCCGCGGATATGGCTGCAAAAATGGCGCTTGCGCAATATAATCAAGCTCGGGGAGGATATTACGACCAATATGGTAATTATCGACAAGCGCAATCTGATTATTTGATACCTTCTCAGGCGCTCGTTAATCAGCAAAAGGCTAATGTTTTATATCCTGCTATTGCACAGCAGCGCCAGGCGCAAGCACAACAAGTCCAAGCTTTAACGCAGCCAAAAGCTAATTTAGTACAAGCACAAACACAACAAGCATTAGCAGGTGGGCCAAGAGGGCAATTAATTAATAATTTGCTAGCAAATCAAAATGGTCTTCCATCAAACATTGGGAATCAAGCAGCAATTGCTACTGTTTTACAAGGGGCGACGCCTGAAGTAAAACGTAATTTTGCATATCAAGCTGCTCAAGGAAATATTCCATTACAACAATCCATTCAGGGTGCTAATTTAAAAGCTACTAGTAATCAACAATTATTGCGTCAGCAAGCAGCTATGGAACAATTCGATTCTGCTGTGCAACCTATGCTTCAAGATGTGGGTAATGCAGTAGCCCATTATAGTGGTCCTGGCGGTGCTTTAAGATTAAGAGGAGATCAATTAAAGCAAGCCAGTGGAGGTAAACCTTCTCCTGAATATAGTGCTTATTTAACCGCTGTTCAAACACAAATACCTTTAATTGCTGATAATGCAAGAAAGGTTTTGGGTGCGCAAGCATCTGATGCTATGCAGGAACAATTACAGGGAATAGTTGGTCCAGGAGGTAAATTAGATATGAAAGCTTTTGCTTTAATGCCGCCTCAGGTTGTTTATGACAAATTAAATTCATTTAGTAATTATTTAACCAAAGAAGCCCAGGTTGGTAGAAATTTTGTAGGTCCATTAAGTTTAAACCCAGATAAACAAAATCCTATAGAAGCTCCAGAAAAAATTGGTCCTCAAACTGGCAATCCACCTCCGGGAATGTCAAAAGCAGAGTTTACAAAGTGGTATTTGCAGAATAATGGAGGGCGCTAATGGCTACTCAATCTGATATTGATTCAGCTTATGAAAAATACCAACAACAAACAGCTTCTCAAAAAAATATCTCTTCCGATGATATTGATTCTGCTTATCAAAAGTATCTTAATGGACAATTAGATCAACAAGCTGCTAATTTTCCTCAGCCGCAATCAACAGCAGATAAAATAAGAGGACATTTAAAATCAGTTGGGGCCGGATTACTTCAACCTTCAATTAATTTGGCATCTGGTATTCAAACAGAGGTAAACCAAACTATAAAAGCTATTGATCCATCTTATCATATGATGACCCCTGTTAATGCAGACCCAAACTTACAACTTGTAGCTAATGCTCCTAATCAAAGTGAAGCAAATCTCGCCCAAATACCTGGAGCTTTTTTAGCTCCAGGAGGAAATGCCGTAAAAGCTTTCGATACATTGAAAGGATCAATAGGAGCTGCCGGTGCATTAGGAGGGTTATATGGACTAGGATATGGTAAAGCGGCGAATCCTGATAGTAGTAGTTTATACGATGTCGCAACTGGAATAGCTACGGGAGCAGGATTACAGGGGGCATTAAGAGGAATAGGAAGCGTTGCACAAAATCTTATTAATAAACCATTAACTAGAATTCAACAGCAGGCTGAAAAGGAAAAATCTTTCGGGGTTCAAAATAGACCATTAACTCCTGCAGAAGCAAAACAAAGACTGCAAACCGCACAACAAACTGGAATAAAACCTAGTTTAGGTACTTTAACAAATGATCCTCAAAGTATTCAATCTTTCGAAAATTCTGCATTTACGCCATTTAATAATCAACAAACATATGCTGCAGAAAATATTGGGCGTGCTGATCAATTGGGCAGTGATATTTACAATGATTTAAATAGAGGGTTGAATAGAGAAGAAATTGCTCCTACGCTTACCAACGAAATTAACGATATTTTTAACGCTAAAAAAGCTCAATCTAAAGAAAATTATGACAACTTAGCTAATATGGCAGATCAAGTAGGTGTGCAAGGTAATCGTTCAAATGCACAAGCTTATGCTTTGGACCAACTCAGTAAATATCAAAACGCCAAAAACATGGGTAAATTAACAGCGCTTGATCCTGATACCTTAGATATTTTAAAGACTGTTTCTAAAGACATCACTCCTACTGAAGAAACACCTTATACCTTTTCTGATTTAAAAGATGAACGCAGCATTGTGGGGGAAAAACTTAATCAACTACGTGAGTCTAATCCCAAAGCAACCACCGCAGAAAACATATTAAATAATTTGTATAGTAAATATTCGGATGATATGAATGATACATTACAGTATGGAAGTTTTAGAAGTCAAGAATTATTAGATTCTTGGAAAAAAGCCAATAATTTCCATAGAGATGAAGTAACCCCTTATTATCAAGGCAGATTACCTTATATCCTAAAAAATGAAACTCACGAAAAGATTACAAATGAATTAATTAATAATTCTAAATATAGGGATTTGATAGCATCTTTACCCGCTGATACTAAGAAGTTATTATTAGGTTCCAAAATTGCGTCAACACTTCCTTCGGATGATTTTTCAGCCAATAAATTTTTGAGTGGATATAATAGAGTTGCTAAAACTGCTAATATTACTCCTCTTACCATGGGTCTTACTCAAAATATTAATGGAACAGAAATTCCTATTAAAGATGCCTTAGATAAATTGTCAACTATTTCAGAAATGAATGAACCATTAAAAAAGATAAAATCAACTATTCCAACAGGATATGCTCTTAAAGGAGCACAACAAAGTGGTTTACCCGTGTCTTTAGGGGCGCTTATAGGTTTAGGTGCTCATGGGTCCTGGGGTGCATTAGCAGGAGCTGGAGCAGGTACAGCTTATGCTGGTATAAAAGGACGTTTAACTAGTAATTATTTGAAAAATCCTGAAGTATTACGGGCTTATTCTAATCCCCTGCAGAGAGCAGAAATCCTAAAAAATGCTTATCCATTGATCAATAAAGTACCGGCAAACTTACCCGCAGGACTTAACGCTATGTTAAATTATTTTATTAATCAAAACCAATAATAAGATTAAGATTTATGTTCTAGTTTTTTACGTATCTCTTCAAGTTTGTTCCATAGATCCGTAAATGAAAGGTAGATTATATAATAAGTATAGCCAAACCCTCCAATAATTAGTAAAAATAATGTCCATATTGTTGAGTTAGACATTTTAGTTCCTTTTATTAATTTTCTGCATATTTATTATACATAAATACATATAAAAGTCAACAAAAATAATAAATACCATGTAAATATTGCCATCTTACGACATCACTGAAGTCATATTAAATTTGGCTAAATTTATAATAGTAGCTAAAGAATGTCTTTTGGCGTTTTTATACAGCCCAATCCAGTCTGGGCTTTTTTAGATCAAGCCGCTCTGCCAGCTGCAGGTGGATTTATCTATACCTATGAATCATCAGATCATCAGACACCTAAAGCTACTTATCAAAATAATGATTTAAACGCTCTTGTACCTTGGTCCAACCCTATTACCTTAGATGCAACTGGTAAACAAGCAGACGAAGCGACCGATATTTGTTATCCCATATTTTGGGCAGATGATGCGCCTTATTACATAGAAATTACCGATAGTGACAATAACATCATATTTCAAGGAGATGGTTTTCCTTGGAATGGTTCAAATGAACCTGTTATAAGTGAAATCGATATTGAAAACTATTTTATTAACGCTCAACTCTATTTTGATAATGCTGAAGTCATAGATACTGATGGTGATAGAGGGTTTAATGATTTACCCGCATCGGAATTGAGTATTGCGCCTGATAATTGGTTTTTTATCAAAAATAATACATCAGCTACCGATACTATTACTATTGTTGACTTTAGCGCGGGTCAAACTGAAGTACTCAATAATCCCAAAGCTTATTTTATTTATAATTGTACAGTCCCTGGAACTTCAGAAACCCAGAAAAAATATTATTACAAATTTGGATCTGTAAGACAGTTTGCGAATGAAACTATAAATATACAGTTTTACGCTAGGTCTACGCTCTCAAGTCAATTATCGGTAACGTATACACAGTATTTTGGTACCGGAGGATCTCCCTCAGCAACCAATACTCAACCTATTACCACGCAAAGTTTAACGGGTAATTGGGTTATTTATCAGGTCTCTGTCGAAATTGATGATCTTACGAGTAAAAATATTGGTACTAATGGAGATGATTATTTATCCATTGATTTTAATATGCCATTTAATAGCGTTGCCAATGTGCAATTATCAAATATGTGTTTACGTTTCGGCGATACTTTTATAGATATTCAAGAAGAATCTGTAAATATTACTTCGGAAGAAATAAAAGCATCTTCATTACCCTTACCACGTTCTGTTAACTGGGATGATGGTAATTATGAGTTGATGATGATTTCAGGGGTGCAAACATGGGTTGCCTGTGCGGGAAGGGGGTGTGAATGGTACACGAATGCTGCACCAAGTTATGCATTATTACAAAACGGTTTGCCTTATTATTCTTCACAATACTATAACTTAGCGAATTATTTATATCAGTCTTCTAGTTTGTCCTTACCTTTTTCGTATGGCCCTCAAGGATTTACGGTATCAATTGCCACCGCAACACTTACTATAACTTGCGTAACAAATGGTGCTGTTACTTCTGGATCAGCAGGAACTTCTGGATTCTCTTTTACTCAAACCAGCAATGGTAGTGGCTCGACTCCTGGAATAGTGACTCTTGTTGTTAATGCTGCATCTACTATTTTGCCTGGAGAGTATTTTTTAATAAATAGTCCTTCAACGAGTTATTTTGTTTATTTTAGTCAAAATAATGAGACGAAAAATCCACAAGCAACGACGCCGGCTTTGAGTGGGAAAACCGCAATAAAAGTTTCGTATACAGGTTCAGAAACAGATGCACAGTTAGCGGCGCTAATATTAATCCAATTAGAAATCGCTCATTTTAGGGTTCCTGATCAACGCGGTTTAACAAGCCGTATGCCAGATTTTGGTGCAACTGCTGTATTCCCTGTTGCTTCTCAATTAAAGATTAGGTCCTTGGGTAATGATAGTGGCGTAACTTTTGCAATTGTGGGATTAGATGTAAATGGTGCTGCATCATCAGAAAACCTAACGGGTGCAAATGTTGGAACAGCCACCTCTGTTAATACTTATTCAGCAATAACATCAGTAACGCCTAATATAAATACGGCATCTTTTGTTGCGATGGGTGATTCAACCTTAACGCAAGGTATTTCTCAATTCCAGTTGGGTTTTGCAAGTGTACCTACACCATTAAATGGTAATTATGGTCGCGATCCTGATTACTATACGCAGTCTGGTTTTTGGGCTTATTATCCGATTTATTTGAATCAAGTAACTCCGGGAGTAACTCCAGCTGATGATCAAACAGGAGATTATATTGCTATTGTTTCAGTAGGAAATGATTCCGGTATAAATTTTGTTATCAGGGGATATACCGATAATGGTGCTTATGCTGTAGAAACAATAGCAGGTACTAATGCGGGAACTGTACCATCTGCAAATCTTTATTCTATTGTTATATCTATCACTCCTACAGGAAATACAGCATCGACAGTAACTGCTAAATTTTTCAATCATGGAATAGCAGATGGTATTTGTTTATCTCAATCTGGAACAACTAATACCGCTTTAAATATCAATGGTGCTTATGCGGCTTATCCTGCAAACGCTCGTACTTCTCTTTATGCAGGTGGTGCTAAGGGCGACAACGTTGGTTCATTACAAATAGATTCTATTCGTGCACACGAGCACTCATTCCCAGAAAGCGGTGGCGCAGGGATTAAAGGATTTAGTTCTGCAGCCAGTGATGGATTCTCTACCTTTAGCACACAACCGAACTATGGAAATGAAACACGTATTAAAAATATTTACGTTAACAAGATTATTTATTTTTAAAGGAGTTTATTAAATGTACTACGATAAACAAAATTGGGATCAATCAATACTTTTAGAATCACAAGCCGCTGATCCTGATGGAATTAGTCTTGCAAGTACCTATTCTGCAGGCGAATTACCGCTTAATGGAGCGCTCACATCAGGTGGGTCTTATACAAATAATATCGGGAACTTCATCACTATTGTTTGTGGGGGTGATGAAACCGCCAATATATTTACGATTACTGGTAAAGATCAAGCCGGTCGTACATGGATAGTAAATAGCCCCGGTGCAAATGCAGGTACTGTAACTATTGATGTGCCTTTTGTAACCATAAGTTCCATTGTTATGGAAGATAATGCTGCTGGAAACGTCAGTATAGGTATTTCTGCCCAAAACGCTACCGTTTGGATTCCTATTGATAAGAGACGTCAATATCTAATGTTAGGAATGGACGTTTATGTAAGTAGCGGTGCCACTCTTAACTATACCGTTGAATATACGCGCCAATCAGTAAGAGGCGATCTTCCACCTACAAGAATTTTTGCAGATGCAAATTTAGCAGCTGAAACTGCTTCTGGATATACGAGTCAATTAGAGCCGTGGACTGCTGTACGTCTTCGTTTTAATTCCTGGACAACTGGAAACGCTGTATTTGAAACACAACAAGCTGATGACATGCATTCTTCATATAAAGGGTATTAGAAATTAATTAAAACACAGGAGTATTAAAAATGTCTTTATATAACTATTTTTTAACCTATAAGGATGATGTATTACCAGCAACCAATAGCGTTCTTGTTTATTCAAGCGAAGGCAGTGGAAAAATGGTTAGTACACCCCTTTTGGTAAACCCAGAAACTGGAGCTTTTACTTTAACGGGAGACTTTACTGTATCAGGTTCTGAAAGTGGGTCTAATCTTTCAATTAGTGTTACAAATACAGCAACAGCCGCAGCCTCTGGTGCATTTATTGGTGCTACTGTAACTGGTGCATCAAGTGGAGATGCTTATTACTTGGCACGTATTGCAGGCGGTCAGGCATGGACCTGGGGTCTTGATACATCTGCATCGGATTCTTTTGTCTTAGCTGCGAGTGCGACATTAGGTACAAGCAATGTATTATCCATTTCAACTACAGGCGATATCGCTTTTTCCCTAGGAAATATTTCATTAATTCGTTCCGCCATTGGAAATGATGTTTTTGTTAATGTTACCAACACTGATAATACGCAAGCTACATCAGATGCCGGTGTTTCTATCATAACCGGTGGTGCATCAGCTGGTGACCCCTATATTCTTATGGGAGTAAATGGTGCATCAAACTTTTCAGTAGGTATTGATAATAGTGCATCTGATAATTTTGTAATATCTGCTGCTGCAGGTTTGGGCATAAGTAATGTTCTTTCAATCACAAACCTCGGTGTGGTAAGCATTTTCAATAATTTAGTACTGGGTAATGCCGGAAATAGAATCCAATACACTTCAGGAGCAAATGCTGCTACAGGCACCGCAACTTTGGTTGCAGGTACGGTTACAGTATCAACAACAGCAGTAACAGCTAATAGCAAAATCAAACTCACAAGAGCAAGTATTGGAGCAACAGGAGCAGCCGCTACGGGTAATTTAGTAATAGGTACAGTGACAGCGGGTGTGTCATTCGTAATAAATTCTGTACAAGCAGCTGACGCTACCGCATTACAAGCATCAGATGTCAGTACAGTTACTTGGGAAATAAGTGAATTGGTATAAATCTTTTAATAATTAATTTAATACAGGAGAAAAACATGGCAACAACACAATATTTACAATTATTTCCCTATACAGGCCAATATCCAGCGCCAGGTAGCGAATTATATGTAAGCCCTATTTTAGTAGATTATGATACAGGTGATCTTAGTGGTATTGGGGATATAACTTTAGGAAACGATATTATCGGTACTACTGGTTTATCATTAATAAGCTCAGCTGGGAACATTACTCTTACCCCATTTACCGGTATTGTAGATTTTAATAATTCCTCAATCATTGATTTAACAAAATTATCTATTGTGACGGGTGCAAATGCTTCTATCGGCACTACAGCTGCAATGACAGCCGGTACAATTACAGTAAGCACTAACCAAGTAACAGCAAGTTCTAAGATTTTCTTGGTACATGCTGTTCCTGGCGGTACTTTAGGTGCTTTATCTTATGGAACTATTGTAGCTGGAACAAGCTTTGTTATTACTTCCAGTTCAAATACTGACACATCAACCGTTACTTATTTGATTATTAACTAATATGTTTAACGGTATTGCCGGCGTATTATCAACGATAGGATCGGTATTGGGTGTGAACTCAATAGCGGATGCTGCGGAGAAATTAAAAAATAATGATATTACGCCCGAGCAATCCATTGAGCTTGCTAAAATTAATATACAGTCACAAGCGCTTGATAATGAAGATAAAAAAGATTTGAGGGCTAGTAATAATACACCTATAAATCGTCTTAATTTCACAATTGCTAACGTTTCTGCAAATGTGATGCCTATTTTATTGATTTTAGCTGGTGCTTTTGGCCATATCCAGGAGGAGATAAGAGGAATGTTAGTAGCCGCAGGGACTGGTATTTTAAGTTTATATTATGGTTATTGGTTAGGATCGAGTATAGGCAGTCATTTAAAGGACCACTGGCGACCGAATGATTCATAATAGCTTGTTGAGCACTATGCATAGCTGCTCTAATAGGATCAATAGATAAACGCGCATAGATTTGCGTTGCTTGCATGCTTTTATGATTAAGACTTTTACCGATTACAGCTAGGCTCACACCATTGATCGCTTGCCATGACCCTAAAGTACGACGTAAATCATGCATGCGCAAATCAGGTAATTTTGATATTTTACGCAGCAGGCTCCAGTGTTTTTTAGCTTCTTCTAAGTGCCCAGATGTACTCGTATCAGAAGGAAATACCCATATCTTATCATCTCCCTTACGCTCTTTAAGCATTTCTAAAACTGCATCTGATAATGGAATAAGTTGAGAAGTACCGTTTTTTGTTTCAGATAAAGACCATGTTTTATGAGCAAAATTTATATCTTGCCAACGCATAGCTTTTACGTTTGCGCTACGAGCACCTGTGAATAATAATACCAAGAAATAGGTTTTATATTTTGGTTTTAAAAAATCGAGTGCCTTAAAGAAATTAGGTATTTCATCTTTTAATAGAAAACGTTCACGTGATTTTTCTTTAAAGCGTTTAATATTCTTACAGGGATTTTCTTTTATATATTCCCATTCAATAGCTTTATTAAAGATGATGCTCAAAAGTGATAGTATCCTATTAGCGCGTATAGGTGCAGTTTGACCAATCTCAGAATGTAGTTTTAGAATATCTTGACGATTAATTTGGCCTAATGGTTTTTTTGCAATAAAGGAGTTTTTTATTCTTCCATCAAATGAACTCCTGTCATCTCTTTCTGCTTTTTTGTGTTTCTTATTCCAGCGCTCCATGTAGATGGGGAAGAATTCGATTAAAGTGATTTTATAACGTTCTTGTTCTTTTGGATGCAAGCCACGGGCGATATCACCACCGATGATCCTAGCGCGTTCTCTCACCCATTCTATAGATAGCGCTGGATAGTTACCAATATAAATACGATCTGGTTTTTTATGGCCTTTACGCCATTTATAATAATTAAAAGTTTTTATACCATTTTGAGTAATGCGTAGTTCTAATTCGGGTACTTTGATATCATAATAATGTGCACGCCCATTTTCGGGTATAGGTAGTTTTTCTATAGCTGCCTGAGTAAAATTGAATTGGTTTTTCTTCATGTTCGGGTATAGTTCGGGAATAGTTTTGATAGTAACATTTAAAGATATTGGAAGATATTAACAGACATACAATAAGCATTAACGTTTTGAAAAGACTGAAAAAAAAGATATTAAAAGATAAATATATATTTATAATTTAAAAGATTTGTAATCAGTAGGTCGTGAGTTCGAATCCCACTGTCAGCACCAATTTTGCAAAATTAAAGTCTTAAATCAGGCATGGCGCATTTTGTTGGAATGTGTCTTTTAAATACCGTAAGCTCCACCGATGCTCCTATCACCGTTTTTATAATCTCAGGGGAAGATGGAGGCGGCAGCAAATCTGTTAAGCTAGAGTTAATAAGTTTACGCATGTTCGTAGGATTGCGGCGATAGAGCTCGATTATTTTATTGCGTAATTCATGATAATTAGCCGAAAAAAACCCTGGCCGAATACTGCTGCATGGTAAGTAAGTATTAGCTTGCATCGCTTCTAGTAGCTGATGAAAATCATCAATGCGTAATTGCGCATCTTTTTGTTTATGTGCAAGTTTGTCGGACAAATAAATATACATGGCAAATAAACTGATTTTCATTTTGCCAATGTCATAATCGTGCGTCTTATGGGGATCTGCAAATTGAGCCAGAAAGACAGCTTTAAAGTTTTTAAAATTTAAAATAACTTGGCATTTTTGTAAAAAATATAAAATTTCTTTAGTTGAACGGATTCTAAAAAGCAGGTTTAATGGCGCCGTATAAAATGAGCTGCTTGCATCAGACGATTTAAAAGCAGTCAACGCGGTCAAGCCGCTAAGGCTAAACTGTTCAGGGCATCGTTTTAAGAAATCTTGGAAATCTTCGGGGGCAAGACGATAGATGCTGGTATATAAAGCAGATGGTCTAGAAGCAAAACGTTTTTCTAGGAGCGCGCTAGAGAATTTTTTTGGGCAGTAGCTAAGAAAAATTTTGAGATCCTGATCTTTTAATACATTTAAAGCATAAGCAAGCACAGTGACTCCAGGAGTATCGGCATGTTCTTGATCAATCTCTAAACTCAAAATCTCTTCATTTAAAGTGGGGTGAGTTTTTAAAAATAATGAAAGTGCAATTCCTCTTAATGACATTAAGGCTACTTCTAAATGGATAGGCATAATGGGTTTGCTTTTTTCATCGGTTGGTAGGCTCGTATATAGTGCGGCGCTCATCATAATTTTCTCCTTGTCTTTTTTAAGTACTGTATAATAAATATACACAAAGTAAGTTCAAAAAACAAGCATAATTTTTTAAAACGTTAAAAAGGGCATGAATTATAATTTGGAGTAGAGATATAAAAGATATGGGATTTAATCGATGAGTGTTGCTATCTTAAGCATGGGTTCAAAATCTTGCTGATCTTCAAGGCACCAAGCTACAGCGAGCAGAGCATGCACAAAGCTCCAAGCACGCAAGCGTTCAACATCAAGGTTAAGTAATTCAGCAAATAATGTTAAGCGCTGGCGAATTAAATCGCGCGCCTGAGTAAAGGTGAAAATTTCCGGAATAGGATTACGTATAAACGCTGCTGGTTCAAAAGCTGGATCACCCATAATGCCGTGAGGATCAATAGCAAGATAAGCCTCGCGATCACTGGATAAAATATTTTGATGATGTAAGTCTGCATGTAATAAAACTTCATATGTTGTTGAATTTAAAAGTTCACGCGCAAGGCTCTGTGCTTTATCCAGCTGTTTTTTAGGTAGTACTCGGTTACGTTCATGAGTAAAAATTTGTATCCAATCTTTTAATTTAGGAAAGCTATGAGCATCGATCTCATTGAGACTTGACGCATGTATGCGTTTAATAACCTGAGCTGCAATAGCCACTGCGTTCGCATCATCTTCAGGAAAAAATGTTTTTAAACTTACCCCTGGCGTAACATGCTCCATCAAAATGGCTAAAGCAGGGGCATCAGTAGCAAAAAGTGTTACACATCCTTGCCCTCGGTAATGTCGTAGCGTCAAAGTTTCATGTTGAAATTCAGCAGTGCTGCGAGCAAATTTTAAAACAACATCACGCTGGCTTTTGTTTTGATAAGCTTTAAATACATGCGGTCCACAAGGCAGGGGTTGTAAATTTTCTAAGCCCCAAAGCCTAGAGAGGGATAATAATTTTTCGTTCATAAAGCTATATCTTTTTTTATTATTTGGTGCACCCGGGCAGATTCGAACTGCCGACCAACGGTTTCGGAAACCGCTACTCTATCCAGCTGAGCTACGGGTGCGAGGAAGTCAACTTTAACATAAGGACACCTCGAAGAATAGTAGGCTTGTATTAAGAACGCCAGTAGATGATAATAAACCTTTTGGTAAAGCAAAATAATATGTCTGTAGAAGTAGCCAAGAGCAATGCTGCAAAAAAGGCTCTTGAGTTCATTAAGCCCGGCTGTATATTAGGAGTAGGAACGGGTTCAACAGTAAATTACTTTATTGATTTTTTAAAAGCTCTAAAAAATAAAATAGAGATATGCGTTTCAAGCTCACAGCAAACTACGCAACGTCTGCGTGCTTTAGGATTTACAGTCACCGATTTAAATCAGGTTTCCGCGCTTGATCTTTATGTAGATGGTGCCGATGAGGTGGATCCACATAAAAATTTAATTAAAGGCGGTGGCGGTGCGCATACACTCGAAAAGCTTTTGGCAGTGAATAGTAAAAAATTTATATGTATTGTTGATGCTTCTAAAACAGTAGAATTTTTAGGACGCTTTCCGGTTCCTGTAGAAGTATTGCCGGCAGCACGAAGCTACGTTGCACGGGAGCTTATTAAATTAAAAGCACAACCCATCTATCGTGAAAATTTTATTACGGATTCAGGAAATATTATTTTAGATTGTGTTCATTTACCACTTGAGCATCCTGTGGCTATGGAGAATCAAATTAAAAATATTACAGGCGTGATAGAAGTAGGTATTTTTGCGAAATGCAAACCTAATGAAGTCATTATTGGTTAAATAAAATTAGCTAAAAAAATTTAATATTATTAAAAAATTAATTTTTTAAACATAACAAGGAGAAAGACATGGCAGCAGCAGCGAGACCAGCAAGAAGAGCAACAGGATCAGTGCCAAACCCTTACGTAACCTTTTTAGTCAGAGCAGGCGGTGCTCTTTTAGGGGGTGCAGCAGGCGTAGCATATGGATTATGGCTTGCGGGCCCGGGGCTTAGAGGTGAGCCTCTAGGCGAAAATCTTCGCACAGTACCAGCGGCAAGCACCGTCGCTGCAATAGGTGCAGAAACTGCAATATTAGGTGCCGTTGCTGCTGGTTCAGCACTCAGCTGGATTCGAGGTTTGTATCAAATAAACGGTCCCGACGAGTTGGCAGATGGTTACAGTCAGCTTTAATTTAAAAGAGTTACACATAAAAAAGCATGGTCATATCCATGCTTTTTTATGTTAATAACAGCGACATGATCAGCGCATCTTCTCGTTGATCGGTATCCGCAAGGGGATAATAATTCTTACGAACACTAAGCGATGTAAACTGGCAGCGTTCATAAAGTTTAATCGCAGCGTGATTGCTCGCTCTAACTTCTAAAAATAATTTTTGGATATTTTTTTGAGCGAATAAAGCAATGGCATGTTCTAATAAGCACAAGCCATAACCTTGTCTAATAAAGTCTACATGCGTGGCAATTAATAAAAGCTCAGCTTCATCCAAAGCGACATTAAATATACTAAAGGCCACTAAGCGACTATCAGTAAATAAACCCAAAGCAATGGTATGCGGTTGAAGCAGGCCTTCTTGGAGCTGCGTTGAGCTCCAAGGTAATTCAGGGTAATCCTTGCAAATATCAAGAATACCGCTTAAGTTGGCAGCGTTAAGAATTTTGATCTTTAAGGGCTTTGATATCATACATAACCTGACGTTTACAAGAAGGATCTTTAAGCATTGCATCAATAGAAAGTGTGATGTAAGGGGCATTAGGACTAGAGAGTGAAGGCAGAGTTTCAACACCAAAGCTTAAAATAATCGCTGCTGCTTCAGTGGTTAAAGCGCTGTCTTGATAAATTAATTGGTAATTTTTTAAGTTTAAATAATCTAAAATTTTTGATAATTGTGCTTGGTGTGCTTCAGTAAATTCAGCTTTAGTCTCAGCGAGAAAAATTAAATTTTGCACTGGCAATGTAAGCGTAGTGCGCTCAACCCACAGCGGAAGATCTAATAAATTAAGCGTGTGTTTTAGCGTGGGGGTCATGCTTACGCCTTATACGCACAAGGGCAAAAATAGGACCAGAAATTAAATAAAGTGCAAATACACTAAAGAGCATTTCAGCTGGGCGCCACCAAATACCAACTAAAATTAATACCAATAAGACCATATAAGTAAAGCGAATATTAATGCGTGGATCAATATCTTTAAAACTACGAAAACGAATATTGCTGACCATCAAAAAAGAGGCAACCAGCATGACGCTGACTACTGCGATACTGTAAGTGATATTTTGGTAACCATGAACACTGCAAACCCAAATCATACTCGCCATTAAAGCAGCACCCGCAGGACAAGGCATGCCATGAAAATAACGTTTTGCTTTGCGGCTTTCATGCACAGAATCAAGTTGCACATTAAACCGTGCTAGACGTAAAGCAACAGCAGCTAAAAAAATAAAAGCAGACAACCACGCCAATTTTGAAAAACCAAGCGGGTTCAAGAACAGCTCATTAAAATTATAAGCCAATAAAGGCGGTGCGATACCAAAAGACAGTAAGTCCGAAAGGCTATCATATTGAGCACCAAAAGCGCTTTGAGCATTAAGTAGACGCGCCACTCGGCCATCTAAGCCATCAAGAATGAGCGCAATAAAAATAGCAATAGCAGCCGAAACAAAATCTTGGTTCAAGCTACTAATGATAGAGTAAAAACCTGCAAACAAACTGCCGGTGGTTAATAAGTTAGGCAATAGATAAATTGTCTTGCGTCGATTGCCTGTAGGTTCCATAACGTCCGCGGCTTCCATCGAGATTCTTAAAAATTGTCCTGGGGCCTATTATGCATTATAATACCCGCCAAATCCAGCGTATGCTGATTTTATAGTAAAGGACAATCAATGGATGATATTTGTACACGAGATTTTTATATCATAGGCCAAACTAAAACTGGAGAACGCTTTCAGCCCAGTGATTGGGCTGAGCGTATTAGCGGTAGTTTATCAACGTTTCGAGGACGGAGGGTAGTTTATTCGCCGTTGTTAATGCCCGTTATAAAGGAGGGTAAAAAATCTTTACGCGTGGCTTCTGAATTACAAACACAATACCCGGATATTTTTAATGAAATTATCGAGTTCGTTAAAAAAAACAAATTAATAGTTGAGGCTTGTAGCGAGTGAATCATAACCCACAAGAGTTAGAATTCTTTGGAAGCCAAGCGCATAATTGGTGGTCAACTCATGAGGGAGCTGCAGCACTACTGCATCAAATTAATCCTGTGCGTCTAAGATTTATCACCCAGTTGGTTCATTTAAAAAATTTAAAAATATTAGATGTAGGTTGTGGTGGAGGAATCCTCACTGAAGCTATGGCAAAGCTTGGGGGGGAAGTCACTGGTTTAGATTTAGCCGAACCCTTAATTAAAGTAGCAATAGAACATGCAGCAGCCGAAAAACTTAAAATCCAATATCATAATACCGCAGTTGAAGTTTTTGCTGAACAGGCCGAAGAGGCTTATGATGTCATTACTTGCATGGAGATGTTAGAGCACGTGCCAGATCCCAAAAGCATCATTAATGCCATGAGTAAGATGTTAAAACCTAAAGGATTTATTTTTTTATCAACGATTGATCGCTCATTAAAAAGTTTTTTAAAAGTTATTATTGGAGCAGAATACCTAGCACGCATGCTGCCACGTGGCACACATCATTATCAACAATTTATCCGGCCAGCAGAGCTTACAGAAATTTTGCGAGCCTCGGCAATAGAGCCGATAAAATTTGGGGGGTTAAAATTTAATCCCCTCACTAAAACCTTTAGTTTGATAAATATTCCTGCTGAGAATTATTTAATCGCTGGGCAGAAAATTTAATGCATACTATTTCTGAATATGCGCCCGCAGGAAGTGATATTTATTATGTGCTGAGGCAGGTCGCACCAGAGAAAAAATCATTTTATTTGGCACTCCATGCGTATGCACAAGAGCTTTATAAAACTTCAGAACATTATAAAGAAGTAGCGATTGCGCAAAAAAAATTAATATGGTGGGTAGATGAAATTAAAAATTTATACCAAGGCGCACCCAAGCATCCATTAACCAAAATTTTACAAGATGCTATAGGCCGCTATCAACTTAAAGAAATAGAATTATTAGCAATGATTGAAGCTGCGATGCTTGCAACCACAACACAAATCTTTATGACTGAAGCAGAATTACGACAACACTACCAGCATACAGGCGGTATCGTAGCAAGTTTAAAAGCAAAAATATTAGACATTGAAAAAATATCTATAGATGCTGGCTGGCAAAATAAAGTGCATCAATTAGGTAGCGCTTATGAAATATTGCGGCATCTATTAAACTTTCCAAAAAGTTTGCATCGGCAGCATTTGTATCTTCCGCTTAGTTTGTTTCAAGAATATCAAATCGACCCGCAACCAATTTTACAAAATAAAAATTTGTCAACATTAGTGCCCTTATTAAATGCAGAATTTGAAAGTGCAAAAAAATTAATAATAACAACAAAGCTTGCTTTAACTCCGCTTGAGCAAAAGCACTTACGGCCTTTACTATTGGAGCTTGAGCTCAAATTAAAGCAAGTGCAAAAAACGGCAAAAGCTGCTTGGAAAATTTTTGATTATCACCTAGAATTATCCCCGCTGTTTAAATTATTATTCACGGAGTTTGCCCCATGAAGCGAGCGCTACAAGCCGATTTTTTTCTGCTCGTGGTGGCGCTGATTTGGGGAGTTACTTTTCCTTTAGTCACACAAGCATTGCACTCGATCAACGCATTTTTATTTGTTACTTTAAGATTTACTTGTGCTGCATTGGTATTATTACCGTGGATATTTAAATCATTAATTAAAACTTCTCCAGCAGTGTTAAAAGCAGGAATGATTTTAGGGATGCTGAATGCGGGTATATTTTTATTTCAAACCTTTGGCATGCAATTTGTTGATACGGATACTACCGCATTCGTAGCTGCTTCAGGAGTGATTTTCGTACCCTTTGTTGCTTATTTGATGAAACTTGCACGAGTGCGGCCTGTTGAGTATATGGGTACTTTTATATGTTTTTGTGGTTTATATATTTTAACTGGCGGAAGCTTAAGTCATTTAAAACCAGGAGCATCATGGATTTTTTTAGCAAATTTATTTTGGGCCATAGGTATTTGTTATTTACAAAAAGTAACACCACGTATCCAGGAGCTTAACCTATTAGCTTTTTATCAAATTGTATTTACCTTGCCCTTCGCAGCATCCTTAACCATAATGGATCCGCAAATTTATAAGTTCACACCTTTAGTGATTATTGCAGTTACTTATACTGGAGTTTTAGCAACTGCATTAGTGTATTTAATACAAGTGCGTTATCAAAAAGAAACCACTGCAACCCATGCTGCAATGATTTATTCGTTAGAGCCAGTGCTTGCAAGCATTTTTGCTATTTATATTAATCATGAGCCTTTAGATAAACGCGTGCTCTTAGGGGGTGGGATCGTATTATTCAGTATTCTTCTAGTCGAAATGCTACCTAATTTAAAAAAGATAAAGAAAAAATCATTACATGAGCAGTAGCCGTTCTAAAAGACATTGATAAATTTTAGTCAAAGGCTCTAGATCTGCGATACAAACATGTTCATTGACTTGATGTACGCTCGTTGTTAAAGGCCCCAGTTCAACCACCTCAGCTCCGGTAGGCGCAATAAAACGGCCATCAGAGGTACCGCCACCCGTGGATAAAATAGGAGTCAAGCCAGTAAGTTCATGGATCGTTGTTTGTACAGTTTTAATTAATGCTCCTTGTTTGGTCAAAAAAGCCTGACCTCCTAAAGTCCATGAAAGCTCAAAATGAAGTTTGTTATTTTCTAAAATTTTTGTCACCGCTGCTTTGAGTTCATCAGGGCTCACGCTAGTCGAGAAGCGAAAATTAAATAAAATTTCCATGGTACCTGGAATGACATTACCGGCACCCGTGCCCGCATGAATATTCGAAATTTGAAAACTCGTCGACGGAAAAGAAGGATTGGTAGTTTTATCCCATTGCGTTGAAGTTAATTCTGTTAAAGCCTTGAGTGCTAAATGAATAGGATTTGCCGCAAGATGTGGATAGGCAATATGACCTTGTTTACCAAAAATAGTTAATTTCCCACTCAGCGAGCCTCTACGACCGATCCGAATTTGATCACCTAAAATTTGATCACTGCTCGCTTCTCCGATAATACAATAGTCAATGTGCTCTTGCCGCTGCCTCAAGGTTTCAATAACCTTTTGTGTGCCGTCAATAGATGGGCCTTCTTCATCGCTCGTAAGCAAAAAGCCAATGGAGCCATCAAACTTTGGCTGTAGACTAATAAAATTTTTTGCAGCGACTAACATTGCGGCTAAACCGCTTTTCATATCAGCAGCGCCGCGGCCATACAAAAGGCCATCACGTTCAGTAGGCGTAAATGGATCACTATGCCATTGTGCAAGCGGTCCTGGGGGTACAACATCGGTATGGCCCGCAAAAACTATTAAAGGTTTTGTTTGACCATAGCGTGCCCAGAGATTAGTCACCGAGCCGAAAGGCAGCCATTCAATATTAAAGCCAAGAGCAACGAGATAATCTGCAATAATTTTTTGACAACCGGCATCTTCTGGGGTAACAGAAGGACAGGCAATTAGTTTTTTTAGTAATTCAAGTGTTGTGGACATTAGATGATATTTCTTAATAATTCATTAATACTGGTCTTGGTGCGAGTCGCAGCATCAACAGTTTTAACAATAACAGCGCAATATAAACTATATTGGCCATCTGAGCTTGGGAGTGAGCCGGGCACCACGACGGATCCAGCTGGAATTCGGCCATATGTTATTTTATTTGTTAAGCGATTATAGATGCGTGTGCTTTGGCCAATGTATACGCCCATCGAAATGACTGAGCCTTCTTCAACAATAACACCTTCGACAATTTCAGAGCGCGCACCAATAAAACAATTATCTTCGATAATGGTTGGATTTATTTGTAAGGGCTCTAGCACACCACCAATCCCAACGCCGCCAGAAAGATGGACATTTTTACCGATTTGTGCACATGAGCCCACTGTAGCCCAAGTATCAATCATGCAGCCTGAATCAATAAAAGCGCCGATATTCACATAAGAAGGCATAAGTATAGTATTAGGGCCTATATAAGCACCTCTGCGTACAATAGCAGTGGGGGCTACACGAATACCAGATTTTTGGAATTCGGAGGATGTCTGCTGGCAAAATTTAAGAGGCAACTTATCATAAAAACGTGTAAAACCCGCATCAATTATTTGATTATCAAAAACACGAAATGCCAACAAAATGGCTTTTTTTAACCATTCTGAAGTATGCCATTGGCCAGAGGTTTTTTCAGCAAGACGTAGTGTTCCTGCATCAAGCAATGCAAAAATTTGCTCGAGCGCATTTTTAAGTTCCGTGTCTACAGTTTCTGGGGTTAGCGTAGTTCTAAGTTCAAAGGCAGTTTCAATCAACGCTTTAATTTTTTCCATAGCAATTCTTTTTAAGAATTATCAGGGGCAGCTGACGATAGCGTATTATCACCGGAAAGAGGTGGTTTATTTAATGGTGATACATCATAACCAGCGCTGGCTAAAATTTTACCAGTATTAACATTGACCACTTGAGCAAGCCAGTGACCTTGGCAGGTAGTTGTGCGACCTTGAGCGTTAGTATGGACTACCGTCCGATAAGCCCAGGATACATCATGATGGGTATTAGGGCCGCGCACTAAAGTAAATTTTGAGTTTTTGCAATAACTGCCTTGCGGCGCAGTCCAATAGATAGCTAACATGTCAGAAGCTTTAATATCCCAATTAGTAACAGTAGTAGCAATAATTAAATTATCACGCGGTGCAATGCTGATACTACTCGTAGTATTCGATGAATAGCTCGCTGCAGTCGCATTTAAATCAGAGTTAAGCGTAGTAGCGGGGTCAGTCGTGGTTCCCAGGGCAGTTTTAAAACCAAAAAACATTAAAAATAGTCCTGCTAACTTATACTTATTCATCTTAGATTCCCTCAGTTTTTTCTAGTTTAGAGACGCATGTTAATTATAAGAACATTTTTTTATAAAGCAAGCAGCACCCCTGCAGCATGGCTTTTGATTTTGGAACAAACAGTGAAAGCTTAACGCCGAGTAAAAACTAACCTTGAATCACGTTTGGTATATGCCCATCTTTTCAAATAATGGTGGTATAAATTGCCCACGATACATGACGGCACGAATATTAAAATCTTTAGTTAAGATTAACAGATTTGCTCGCCGTCCAGCACTAAGAGGATCATGTGCAGCAAAGCCCAGTAGCTCGAGAGGTTTGGTAGTCACTAAGGGCAGAATTTTATCTAACGAAAGCTGAGTGAACTGTTGCATATTTTTTAATGCTCGATGAAGTTGCAGCGTGCTGCCAGCGAGTTTGCCATTTTTTGCCAGGCGAGCAATTCCTCCGGTATCAACAATAACTTCTTGCCCACCTAAATCATAAGTTCCAGCTTTTAAACATTTAGCACGCATCGCATCAGTAACTAAAACAAGATGCTGTAAGCCCTTATATTGAACAATAAATTGTACGATTTCAGGTGCAAGATGTACGCCATCTAAAATCAACTCTGCAGTAACTCGCGTATCTTGTAACAAGCATAAAGCAGCGCCGGGATCGCGATGATGAATGCCTTTCATAGCATTAAAGAGATGTGTGGCATAAGAGGCTCCAGCATCTACAGCGTACTTAGTTTGTGCAAAGCTTGCTGCTGTATGGCCAATAGAAACGATAATATTTTGCGTGCGCGCATAATTAATAAACTCTAAGGCGCCTGGAAGCTCAGGAGCAATGGTGATGAGCTTGATAAGGTCAGGAAATTTTTTGAGCCATTTTTTAGGAGTTCAATATTTGGCAAGGATAAATAATCGTCAGCTTGAGCTCCGGCAAATTCAGGGCTTAAAAAAGGCCCTTCCAAATGCACACCTAAAAGTTGCGCGCCTTGCTGTTGTGTATTTTTAAATTCAAAGCATATTTGTAAGACCGCTTCGATGTGTTCAATGGCAGCAGTCATCGTGGTTGCAAGGAAGCCACTCACTCCTTCAGTCAATAAATTATTGGCGATGAGCTGTAGCGATTCTTGTTGAGCGTCCATGACATCTTGACCATGAGTGCCGTGAATATGTAGGTCTGTAAAAGTAGGAATTAAAAACTCATCATCCTTTAAGAAAACATCTGCCTTTTTTGAAGCGTCAATGGGTTGTACTTGCTTAATGGTATCTTCATGGATGCATATCTCATGCTGCGATAAAAATTTTTCTTGCGCATAAATTTTGCCACCACGAATAATCATGCAGGCCATCCTAAATGCTGTTTAACCATCATGATAGCGCCATGAGGAATATCTAATTTACCAGGCACCAACTGTGCTTGTAATGCATTTGAAGTGAATTCTTTAATACGAGAACTCAAGCCTCCTACTAAACCCAGAGGAAAGCTCTTAAGTCCACTTTGCTTTATAAGTGCTGTAAAAATCAGATCAACTTCAATGCCAGAACGAGCAAGTAAATTATGCGCAAGCGCATCTTCATCTTTAAAAGCAAAGATGGTTCGAGCAAATTTTGCATAGTGCATAGGTTGTGCATGATGCGCAAAATTTATAAAGGCTGGTAAATCATTTTGGAATTGGGCAAAAGTATGACTTAACATCGGCGTCCAAGCGATGCGCTGATCAATCGCTTTAAAAACTAAATGAAATAATTCTAAGCCTAACCAAGCACCGCTACCCTCATCAGCATGTGGAAAGCCATAGCCGCTAATACGGTATATTTTATTTTTACTAATTTGATATCCAACAATACCAGTACCAATAATAATAATTGCGCCGTCTTGTCCTGCATGATATCCCAAGCAGGCTGCATGGGCATCAGACTTTAATACTAATGTTTTAAAAGGGTGCGGCATACTTAAGAATTCATTAATTGCCATATTGCTTTCAGTACCTGCAAGCGCAAGGCCTACATGAAGATTAAAATTTTGGAGGTTGATGTTTGCAGCCACGCTTGCCTGATCGATGGCTTGTTGGATAGATTCCCAACTTTGGACAACTGAAGTTGCAATATTACCTGGGCCGGCGATGCCCATTCCTAAGGAGTGGCCTGAGGCATCTTGGATAAGTGCGGCGGTTTTAGTTCCTCCACCATCAACGCCAATAAAAAGATCTTGCATGGGGGTTTTTATAGTAGATGAAACAAGTAATTTAATCTATCTATAATTTTTTGTATACCCCCTTGCTTTTTAACTGAGCTATCAGTACAATTTAAGCACAGTAGAATAAAAGAAGCTATATCCAAAAGTTTCTAAACAACCTGCTGAGTAGTATAAATTAAATAAAGGAGAGAACCATGCCCGCAACAATGCACTATGTAAAACCTGTAAATAAAGTTAAAAAACCTGCTTTGAAAGAAGTAGTTGGGACCATCTTAAATGAATACTTTGAAAGCTTAAAAGGTGAAAAGCCTGAGCATGTTTATAATTTAGTGCTCACCGAAATTGAGCATCCTTTAATGAATGCCATCATGAAATTTACCAACAATAACCAAAGCCAAGCTGCTGCAATTCTAGGTATTAACCGTGGCACTTTCCGCAAAAAATTAGCTTTTTACGGAATGTTATAAGATTCAAAAAAGATAAATAGCCACCCATAAATTCTACTGAATAAAGTGGCTATTTTGCATATTGAGTTTATCGACTAGATTCTTTACGAATGCGGTTCAAAAGCAGCGCAATTTGCTCAGATACTGACTTAGCAGATTGAGTCCGAGCAGGAGCTTCGTGCGGATGAATTTTGTGCGCATAAGAAGGTCTTTTACCACGAATATCACCCCGTTCCACGCTTGAGTATTCTGTTAAGGTATCGTCAGAAAAGTCTCTGGTTTTTGTTATTGTTCGCATTGTCAACCCCTTGTAAATCAGCTTGTTATTATTATTAAGTATGAGCGCACTGTGCCTCATCCCTCATGATACAGAGAAAAGGTAAGTTTTTCAATAGAGCAATAATATTGGTAATTCAATGCATTAAGATCAAATAATATTAGTTTTTATAGATAAAAAGGGCTTTTAAATATAAAGTCTCGGGAATCAGTAGGTGCCAAGGGTGATCAGGAGCTTGGTACCCCACGTCAAAAATACTAAGCTGAGAGCGATTTTTATTGGCTTTGATAAGCGCGGTTTTTAAATCAACTTCAGATAAATGCATAGAACACGAAGAGCTTACTAATACGCCTTGCTCTTTTAGGCAGCTTAAGGCGAGCTCATTAATACGTTGGTAAGCTAAAAATCCTTCTTCATGGTCTTTTTTTCGCTTAATAAAAGCGGGTGGATCAACAATGATAACATCAAATTGTTGTCGTTGGTTTTTTAAATTTTTAAGCGCGACAAAAGCATCTTCAGTAATAATTTGTGCTGAAGCAAGCAGATTATTCACTTCAAGATTTCTAGAAATATAAGCACTAGCAAGTTTAGAGCTTTCAATAAATGTAACCGAAGCAGCGCCATATACCCCTGCGTAAATGCCAAAGCTTCCTAAGTAAGAAAACACATCAAGGACATTTTTTCCTTTTACAAAATGCTGTAAACGTGAGCGATTGTTGCGCTGATCATAAAACCATCCGGTCTTTTGGCCAGAGTGGAGTGGAGCATAAAAAGGAATATTATTTTCATAAAGCAAAACTTCTTCGGGAACATGACCATATACCACTGTTGTTGAAGGTTCAAGGCCTTCAGTGGTTAAATGTGGTTGTTCATTTTTTAATAAAATACCTTGGGGTTGAAGTAGTTCAATAATAAGCGCAATAATTTGCTCTTTGATACGCCAAGCGCCTTGAGTTGTGAGTTGTAAAACAATAAGGTCATCAAAGCGATCGATAATAATCCCAGGAAGAAAATCTCCTTCAGCAAAACAAATACGATAAAAGGGCGCAGAAAAATAAGCTATGCGAGCACTTAAAGCGGTTTGTAATCGTGGCCGAATAAGATTCTCATCAAAAATAACATTAGGCTCATAAGCATACAAACGTATAGCCAAAAGCGCGTGGGGATTGATATAACCCGATCCTAAAATTTCTCCTTGTGCATTAGCAATATTCACGCATTCACCTGGAGTAAATTCACTTAGAGCGTGAATATTTGTATCAATTTCGTTGCTGTATATCCATAAATGCCCAGAGCGAACACGACGATCTTCACGTTTTTTTAATATTACTTTACGCATTGTTAATTTCTGCCAATAATTTAATTTTTTCTTCTTGAAGGAGTGGCAAAATGACTGGATCTAAATCACCTTCCATGATAGTGTCAAGCTTATAAAGGGTAAGATTAATGCGATGATCGGTTAGGCGTCCTTGAGGAAAATTATAAGTACGAATGCGTTCAGAGCGATCGCCCGTACCCACCAGGTTTTTACGTGTAGCTGCTTCAGAGGCTCTTTGTCTTTCTTGTTCAGCTGCTAATAAACGTGCTTTCAAAAGACTCATGGCTTTAGATCTGTTTTTATGTTGCGAGCGCTCCTCTTGGCATTCCACCACAACCCCGGTAGGAATATGGGTAATACGAATTGCAGAATCTGTTTTGTTAACATGTTGTCCTCCTGCGCCAGAAGCACGATAAGTATCAATCTTTAAATCACTAGGATTAATGGCGATGGTATCGACAGCTTCATTTTCAGGCATCACAGCAACGGTGCAAGTAGAAGTATGGATGCGACCTTGCGCTTCGGTTTTAGGAACCCTTTGTACACGATGTGCGCCAGATTCATATTTAAGTTGGCCATAAACACCTTGTCCCTCAATGCGCGTGATAATTTCTTTATAACCACCGTGCTCACCAGCACTACTATGCATAGCTTCAACACGCCAGCCCTTGCCTTCCGCGTATTTGCTATACATACGAAATAAATCACCAGCAAAGATTGCCGCTTCATCACCTCCCGCAGCTGCGCGGATTTCTAAAAAAACACTAGCGTGATCATTAGGATCTTTGGGTAGCAGCTGCGTATAAAGCTCATTGATCCGTTGTTCTTGCGCCAATTTGCAGGCTGTAATTTCATGCTGTGCTAATTCTTTCATCTCTGGCTCTAATAACAAAGCTTCTGCTTCTTTAAGCGCAGCTTCATTATGAAGATAAGCTTTGTAAGCATTAACAATATCCGTAAGCTCAGCATATTCTTTAGAAAGATCACGAAATTTATTAGAATCAGCGATAATGCTTGCAGTATTAAGTAAAGCCGCAATTTCCTCATGACGTTCACTGATCTTTTGTAAGCGGGCAACTATGGTAGGGCTTAACATGGGGGTATATGGTAATATTTTTTTAAGTTCCCATATTATAATCTAGAATATGTATTTAAGTAATTACCCATTTGAAAATTCTAGAAAAATTGTTAATATATTTGCTGAGGCATAGAAAACTATGTTAAAATAGTAGGGTAGCGTTTGGTTTTTGGATCATCAATAAAAAAGCAAAAAATAAAGGATTATCAAAATTATGAAACGATCACGCAATATATTTTTGATTGGCCCGATGGGAGCAGGAAAAAGCACCATAGGACGCCATCTTGCAGATCTTCTAAAAATGGAATTTTTTGACTCTGATGCTGAAATTGAAAAGCGATGTGGTACCGATATTGCTTGGATTTTTGATATTGAAGGTGAGGAAGGTTTTCGTCAGCGTGAAGAAAAAGTCATTCATGAGCTCACAGAAAAAAATGGTATTGTTTTAGCAACCGGTGGCGGAGTAGTCGACTCAGCGTTGAATCGCGCTCGTTTAGCAGCAAGAGGTGCTGTGGTGTATCTAAAAGTAACTGTAGATCAACAAATGGAGCGTACCATTAAAGATAAATCACGCCCACAGTTGCAGGTCACCAACAAGCGCGAAGTTTTAGAAAAATTACGTGAAGAGCGAACCCATTTATTTGAAGAGATAGCAGATTACACCATAAAGACAGATGAACGAGGCGTTAAAACTGTCGCCAGCGATATTGTCAAAATGCTGCATGGAGAAGGTTAAGTGTCGTTTAAAAACGATGCTTTTATTAACGCACTATTTCGTCGACCCACAAAATATACTCCTGTTTGGATTATGCGCCAAGCAGGGCGTTATTTACCTGAGTATCGTGCGCTCCGTGAAGAGGCTGGAAGTTTTTTAAATTTATGTAAAACCCCAGAACTTGCTTGTGCGGCCACATTGCAGCCGCTGCAACGTTTTTCTTTAGATGCAGCAATTTTATTTTCGGATATTTTAACGATTCCAGATGCCATGGGCTTAGGCTTAGATTTTATCGAAGGTGAGGGCCCACGTTTTAACAAAAGCATTAACAGCCTTGCCGAAATTAATAAGCTTATCATTCCGGATCCTGATCATGATTTAACTTATGTATTAGATGCTATCCGTTTAATCAAAGCGAAGTTAGCTAATAAAGTGCCTCTGATTGGTTTTGCGGGCAGTCCTTTTACCTTGGCCGCTTATATTGTAGAAGGTGGTTCAAGTAAAAATTTTAATCAAATCAAAAAAATGTTGCTCGATGCCCCAGAAATATTACATCAACTATTAAAAAAATTATCACAAGCAGTAATTTTATATTTAAACGCTCAAATTAAAGCAGGGGTAGATGTAATCATGCTATTTGATAGTTGGGGCGGGTTATTAGCAGACAAAGATTATGCGGAATTTTCGCTAAATTATTTGAAAGAAATTCTAAAAAATGTATTGCGTGAATATCAAAATAAAAGCATTCCTAGTATTGTTTTCGCTCGAGGCTCTGGCGCAAGATTGTTACAATTAAAACTACTTTCAGCAGATGTTTTGGGGCTTGATGAGAATACCAATTTAGCGCTTGCTCGAAATATATTATGTCCGCAATTTATACTGCAAGGTAATTTTGCACCACAGTTGTTAAAAGAAGATGAGGCAACAATTAAAAAAGAAATCACCAAAGCACTTGAAATCATGAAAGGAAATCCTTATATTTTTAATTTAGGGCATGGCATTACGCCCGATATTGATCCAGAAAAATTAAATTTTTTAATTAATGAAGTGCATCAACAATCACTAAATTGGGTATAAAAAATGCCTTGGCAAGAATTCATTTATGGATTATTACTAGGATATGGCGCTGCGATTCCTTTAGGTCCGATGAATTTAGAAATGTTTCGCCGTAATTTTCTTTACAGCACCAAAGTAGGCATGAGTTTTGGGCTGGGGGCCTGTCTAGTAGATGCGACCTGCATTATCCTTTTGGGTTTTGGTCTATTAACATTTTTAACTGAAGGAATTTTATTGCGCATGATTAGTTTTGCCGGCGGCTTGATTTTATTTTGGTTTGCTTATAAAGCTTGGACAGCAACACAAACAGATCTTAAATTACAACACCAGCCCCTAGCTAAGGCTCTATGGCGCCATATTTTAGAAGGTTATCTGATGACTGCGGTAAATCCATTCACTTTAATATTTTGGGCTTCAGCCAGTCCACAGATTGTCATCGTCGCAGCAGATAATGTTCATGCCTTTTGGGCAGCCGTTTTTGGCGTGCTAGTAGCAACTGTTACTTGGGTGCTCGGTGCAAATATTTTGCTATCTTTGATGCGCCATAAAATAACAAAAAAAATTATGGATTTCTTTAATAAATTTGGCGCGATATTATTAGCCATTTTTGGTATGTGTCAATTGTACCTCGCAATATAATTTTGACGTTCATGCAGTTATGAGACTTTACAAATGTCTATTTAGTGCGCTTCCACTAAAATTTCGCGCATGCCATTCGATTGAATAGCGCTCACTAAGCCCGCTTTTTCCATATCTTCTAATAAACGTGCTGCACGATTATAACCAATGCGTAAACGTCGCTGCACTAAAGAAATTGAAGCGCGTTTTGACTCTAGAACTATTTTTACAGCCTCATCATAAAGCGCATCTCCTTCTGGTGCGCCTTCACCATTACCGTCACTTTCTTCGCCTTCGAGTTTGTCCGTAGCAACAACGCCATCAAGGTACTGAGGCGCACCACAAGCTTTCCAGGCCTCAACAACGCGGTGTACTTCTTGGTCAGAAACATACGCGCCATGAACACGAATAGGATGACCTGAACCTGCAGGTAAATACAGCATATCGCCATGGCCTAATAATTGTTCTGCGCCTTGCTGATCTAAAATGGTACGTGAATCAATCCGCGAAGATACCTGAAAAGAAATACGTGTAGGAATATTCGCTTTAATAAGGCCCGTAATAACATCAACAGAAGGTCTTTGAGTTGCGAGTATTAAATGAATGCCTGCAGCGCGGGCTTTTTGGGCAATACGTGTAATCAGCTCTTCAACTTTTTTGCCCACCACCATCATCATATCAGCGAATTCATCGACAATGACGACAATATAAGGCAAGGGTTCTAATTGCGGGCATTCATTGGCACGCCCTGGATTAAGTTGCAACCAAAGTGGATCTTTAATGGGACTGCCTTTTTTAATGGCTGCATTAACAGCGTCATTAAAGCCAGAGATATTACGAACACCTAAAGCAGCCATGAGGCGATAGCGCCGATCCATTTCTTTGACAGACCAGCGTAAAGCATTTGCAGCTTCTTTCATATCTGTGACAACAGGGGTTAATAAATGAGGAATACCCTCGTAAATAGACAGTTCTAACATTTTAGGATCAATCATAATGAGGCGCAATTCTTCTGGCTTTGATTTTAGAATCATGCTTAAAATCATTGCATTGATACCAACAGATTTACCTGAGCCGGTAGTTCCTGCAACCAATAAATGTGGCATTTTAGCAAGATCAACTACTTCAGGTACCCCACCAATATCTTTGCCTAAACCCATCGCCACAGGTGATTTGCTCTCACGAAATTTTTCTGAATCAAGAACTTCGCGTAAGCGTACCATCTCGCGTTTGTTATTGGGTAATTCAATACCTACATAAGCTTTTCCTGGAATAACCTCAACAATTCTAACACTTGAAACAGATAAAGAACGGGCAAGGTCTCTGTCAATACTAACCAGGCGAGCAGCTTTCACGCCGGGGGCTAATTGAATTTCATAACGCGTAATGACGGGCCCAGGGCATATTCCTGCAACGCTTGCTTGAATGCCAAAATCAAGTAATTTCTGTTCTACTAAAGTCGCCATTTGCGTGAGCGCTTCTTTTTTTATTTTGGTGCGATTTTCATCAGGCTCATCTAGAAGGTCGACGGTAGGGATTTCACCTGTGGTTGGAACGCGAGCAGGGGGTTTAGCTTTAATTACAGGGCGCGAAGTGATTTCTTTTTTAGGAAGAATTTTGGGGAGTTCTACTACTCGTGTTTCTTCTGGTTCAGGAGGTAGTTCAACCGCAGGTGGTAGCGGCTCAGGAGTATGATCAGCAGGAGCTTTAAAATAAAAAAGTGAAACCACAAAGCCAACAGTATTTTTGAAAAATTGCGCCAGCAAGAGTGCAATAGTTTTAAAATGTTTTAGCCAAATTTTTCCAGAAAATAAAGTCAGGCCTAAACAAAACAACATAATTTCTATCAGCAAGCTACCAGTAAGATTAAACAAAGGCACCAAAAAATTAGGCGCAATAAAGCCAACAACACCTCCCGGTCCATCCAAATAAGGCCAGCTGGAGCGATCTAAAATTAAGGTGAACAAGCCACTCAATGCGATTAAAATTAACAACCAACCCATAAAACGTAAAATGCTCAACAGTCTAGAGGGTTCATCTTCTTCGATATGGAGTTCCATCCAATGAATATAGGTATAATAAAATAACGACAGCGGAAGTGCATAAGCGCCAAGACCCAAAAGAGAAAATAAAATATCAGCACACCAAGCACCCACAAGCCCACCTTGGTTGTGAATGATTTTAGCAGTATGTAAAAATGTAGGATCAATTAAGCTGTAACTACTAAGAATCAATAAAAAATAAACCCCAAGGCAAGCATAGATTACCAGAGTCGTCTGTTGCAGTCGTAAACTCAAGATACGCGGCGGTGCATTTTTTTTGGCTTTTCTTTTGGCCATAAAATTAAACCATTTAAATGGGTGCAGTCATTGTATAAAATTACGAGAAAAAAAACATTAATGTCGCACACATTTGCAGCAAGATGGGTATATACCAAACGCAGTTCAAGATGCGAAGGTATAGAAAAAATTAATGTAAAAATTTCACTGTTTATTCCAAAATCGAATGCCATGCTGTAGGGGCGTAGCCTTGCTACGCCCGGCGCAGCAAAGGCATTAACATGAAGAAGCAAGGCCTGCTTAATAAAAAAATCATCATTGCTTATGAGCTTCAAAGTCCTGTAGTTACCGGGCATTAACCTTGCTACGCCCCTACAGCATGGCTTTTATGCTACAGGGACAAACAGTGAGAACTTAACGCTAAGTAAAAACTTCGCATTTTGAAGTACAATGGGTATAGAATCAAGAACCAGAATTAGATAAAATGGCGCACCTACTTTAAAAGTCAATATAATGAATACTTTAACGATCAAGCCGGAGACATTGCGCAAGATGATTGCTGAAAAGCCACATGAGTTGTTTATTTTAGATGTGCGCAATCCTTCAGAATATAGAGAATATAATATTAATGGCTATTTGATTCCTTTTATGGATTTACCAGCGCGCCTGCATGAATTACCAACAGTCAAAGACACTTTTATTGTAGTTCATTGTCAACATGGCGTGCGCAGTCATCATGCCGTTGAATTTTTACGACACGAGGGCTATCTCAATAGTTATAGTTTAGAAGGGGGCATTGAAGCCTTTAGAAATTTATGAAAGTAGATCCTGGATTGGTGAATGATGTGCTCATTGAAAGTTATGCCAAAGAGATGAGTAGTAAAGATTCATTAATAATACAAGCGTTGATTAAAGAAACTGAAATTAAATCTTCACAAGCACATATGATAAGCGGACCTCTAGTCACGCGTTTATTGCAAATTTTAATAAAACTAAGTCAAGCGCAGCAGGTTTTGGATATAGGCACTTTCACTGGTTATTCTGCTTTGAGCATGGCTGAGAGTTTACCCGAACACGGTAAGGTTTATACCTGCGATCAAGATCTAGAGATCTTAAAAATGGCTAAAGGTTTTTTTGCTCAAAGTATTCATGGACATAAAATAAAAGTTATTGAGAGCGATGCATTAGAGTTTTTGACAAACACAAAAGACAAGTTTGAATTAATTTTTTTAGATGCCGATAAGCATCGTTTAAAGGAATATTATGAAGCAGCGCTAAAGAAATTACCCGCGAGAGGTTTATTAGTCATCGATGATGTTCTTTGGCGCAAAGAAGTGCTTGAGCCTAAAACAGCACGGGCAAAGTTGATTGATGAGTTCAATCAATATATTACTGAGGATACGCGCGTAATGAATGTACTGTTACCTATACGTCATGGGATACAGGTTGTTATGAAATCCTAGTGCTGATACGCTTTGTAAAAATCTTCGCATTTTGAGGTATAATTCCCCAAAAGTAATTAAGATCAAGATTAATGACAAGCATAGCAAAGCGTAAATATTTTGGTACCGATGGTATTCGCGGCACTGTCGGCCAATTTCCAATCACACCTGAATTTGCAATGAAATTGGGCTGGGCGGTAGGAAAAGCCTTAGCACACGAAGGTGCCAAGGTGATTATTGGTAAAGATACACGCCTTTCTGGTTACATGTTTGAGTCTGCCTTAGAAGCAGGATTTTGCGCCGCGGGCATGGATGTTTATTTGTTAGGACCATTGCCTACTCCAGGAGTAGCTTATTTAACTCGAACTTTACGTGCGGATTTAGGGGTCATGATCACTGCATCACATAATCCCCATTTTGATAACGGCATTAAGTTTTTCTCAAAGGCTGGCGCTAAGCTTTCTGATGAAACAGAAATGCGCGTTGAAAAATATTTAGAGGCCGAATTCAAATTAGTCAAACCAGAAAACATCGGCAAAGTGAAAAGAATTGAAGATGGCCCCGGGCGATATATCGAATTTTGTAAGGCAAGCCTCACTCCATTTCAGCAGTTATCACGCTTAAAAGTAGTGATTGATTGCGCCAATGGTGCCACCTATCACATTGCCCCCAATGTGTTGCGTGAGTTAGGTGCTGAGGTAATTACCATTAATGATGAACCTGACGGTATTAATATCAATATGCAATGTGGATCAACGGAGCCAGAGGCATTAGCGCAGGCCGTAGTGCAGCATGAAGCAGATGTTGGAGTTGCTTTTGATGGTGATGGTGATCGGGTTGTGATGAGCGATCATTTGGGCAATATTATTAATGGCGATCAAATTTTATATTTGATTGCTTTAGATTCAGCAAAAAGAGGCAAGTTAAATGGTGGTGGCGTAGTCGGTACTTTAATGAGTAATCTTAGCTTAGAGCAAGCTTTAGCAAAAAAAGATATTCAATTTGTGCGCACTCAAGTCGGTGATCGCTATGTGATGGAAATGCTCCAACAAAAAAATTGGCATTTAGGCGGCGAGCCTTCAGGTCACATTATTTGGTTAAATTCAACCACGACAGGTGATGGCATTGTTGCGGCGTTACAAGTATTAGCATTAATGCAAAATACCAAAAAAAATCTCCCTGAGCTGCTTGAAGACCTTACATTATTTCCACAGCTCATGCATAACATAAAGTTGACCAAAAATTTAACTAAAACACAATGGCAAAAAATTACTGAAGAAGTAAAAAATGTAGAAAACAAATTACAAGATAAAGGCCGAGTACTGGTGCGCCCTTCTGGCACAGAACCTTTAATCAGGGTAATGGTAGAGGGCAAAAATAGCAATGAAGTAAAAAAATATGTAAATCATTTAGCAAGCTTCATCGAAAAATTAATCTAAAAGAGGACAAACATATGTGGTTTAAAAACTTACAAATTTTCAAGTTCAGTGAGAAATTTACAACAACAGCAGAAGAGCTCGCAGCACAACTAAAAGAAAAACGCTTTTTGCCCTGTAAGAGTGTTGATGCGTTAAGCATGGGTTGGGTCGCACCACAAAACATTCCTGATGCGCCTTTAGTCTATGCCGCCAATGGCTTTTTATTAGTATGCTTACAAAAAGAAGAAAAATTAGTTCCAGGAAGTGTGGTCAAGCAAATGCTTGATGAGCGCATCGCTGAGATTGAACAAAAACAAGGACGGCACGTCGGTAAAAATGAAAAAAATACTTTAAAAGAGGATATCTATCATCAATTAGTCATGCGCGCTTTCTCAAAAACAAGTCGCAACTATGCCTATATCGATACGCTTGATAATTATTTGGTGGTAAATGCAGCATCACATAGTAAAGCAGAAGAGCTTACCGTGTTTTTAAGAAATACCATTGGTAGTTTAAAAATTGAAGTACCTAAATTACAAACACTAACTATGATTTTGACGCATTGGTTAAAGACCAATGAATACCCAGCAGAGTTTGCCATTACTGATCATTGTGTCATGACCAATCCTAAAGAGCGTGGTGTTATTCGGTGTCAACGACAAAATCTTTTTGGTGAAGATATTATTTCTCTATTAGAAGAGGGCCGCTTTATTTCACAATTAGGATTATCATGGAGTGAGAACTTAAGCTTTACTATCAAAGATGACTTTTCTATTAAGTCTATAAAATTTTTAGAATTGATTCAGGATCAAGCAAAAGATGTTTTTACTGAAACGCCTGCTGAGCGTTTTGCCGCTGACTTTAATATTATGGCTGAAAGTTTACGACAGTTTGTCAGAGCCTTGATGCTTGAATTTAGTGCACAGCAAAAAGAAAAACAATATAAAAAAGACATCGAAAATCGAGAAGCGGAAGAAGATAATATTCCCATGACTGAGCCACCAATGTCAGAAGTAGAAAATCACGTTGAAATGGAGAGCATATAAGTGTTAGGTGCAATTAGTTTAAAAGAGATGACGCCCGAAGAAGTAAAAGAATATATGGAATTTTCACAGCGTGAATATGCACAAGGCATGTTAAATCAAGGGGAGTATCCCGATTATGAAACTTCTTTGCGAGCAGCTATTAACGAAATTAGTTATTATTATAATAATTCATTACCCGGTGAAATCCATTATGCGTATCACATCATCAATGCTAAAACTAAAGAGCATGTAGGCATGTTAGCCTTTTCAATTTTAATGCGTCGTGAAAACAAAATACCTTTTATTTTTGTAGATTATATCAGCGTTTTTCCAGATTTTCGTCGTCAAGGCTATGCGCGTTATGCTATGCAGTGGCTAGAACAATGGACCAGAAATCATGATCACAAAACAATTGAGTTAAATGTCATGAAACATCGTCGCGGTGCTTTGCAATTATATAAGTCTTTAGGCTATGAAATTTTTCAAGAGCGCGCTTTAGGATTGTCAAAAATTCCTGGCCGTTTTGATATGCGCAAAGAGTTAAAATAAGCCAGTGCAAATATTGTCCGATCTACAAGCTCAAGTTATAAAGGCAGCAGCCGAAGCTAAACGAGCGCCTGCCGAAATTACTATAATTGCAGTGAGCAAAAGTAAGCCTATTGAACAAATGCTGCCTGTTATTGCTGCGGGCCAAAAAGATTTTGGTGAAAATTATCTCCAAGAAGCGGTAGAAAAAATAATTGCATTACAAAATAAAAAATTGATATGGCATTATTTAGGAAGGTTACAAACTAATAAAATAAAAAGCATTGTCAAATATTTTGATTACGTTCATTCCGTAGCTTCTTTAAAACAGGCGCAAGCGCTGTCTAAAGAATGTATAGCGCAGCAAAAAATCATGCCTATATTGTTACAAGTAAATTTTGATAAAGAAGCAACAAAGCAAGGTTTTATCCCAGAAGCGTTAACAACAGAAATTCAAGTAATCGCTCGGTTGCCAGCATTAAGATTATTAGGATTAATGTTAATCCCCAAGCCTGGCATTGCCGAAACAATACGCACAACTTTTGCAGAATTTCGTGATTATCGTGATCATTTAAGTAAAGAAAGCAATATATTGTTACCGCATCTGTCCATGGGAATGTCTGAAGATTTTATGAGCGCTATTTTAGAAGGTGCGACTTTTATAAGAATCGGTACTAAAATTTTCGGCATGCGTTTTTGATGTAGAATGAACTCACATTGAAGTGTTTTGAAGTACGATGGGTATATACGAATCAAAGGAATATGACGCTTAGTTTTCAAAATCGCAGCATTATCCCGAAGGCGTCACTCTCCCCCGCAGGCGTCATCCTCTGAAAATTGCTTGCAAAAGCTGCGATCAAGGTCAAGAGCATGCAAGCAATTTTGCAGAGGATGACGCCTGCGGGCGGGGGGGGGTAATTGTTAAAGCGCATGTCTGCTCCTGTAAAATTAAGTCAAGGTCCTAAGTGAGATACATACAAGCCCAAGCATAGACCAATAATTAAAGTAATTATTGGTAATAAAATTAACCATTTTAATTGGCTAAATTTAGGTTCATTTATGTTTTTTGTAGGTGGTGTAGGATGCGCTTTTTGTTTTAGTACTTGATAAAGCAAGCCAGGCAGTTCAGGGAGCTTATCAATAATTAAAGGCAGTTCTTTACGAAAAGCACGCGTAATGCTTCGGATTCCTACTTGGTGTTTCATCCAGCGCGCTAGAATAGGGCGGGCAATAGCCCAAATATTAATATTAGGATCAAGATTCTTAACTACACCTTCAATGCTAATCAGCGATTTTTGTAGCAATAGCATCTCTGGCATCACTTCCATGTTAAATTGCCGTGCAATCAATAATAATCGAAATAACGTCTGTCCGATAGAAATATGTTGTTGCGGCAATTCAAAGATAGGCTCACACACTGAGCGAATAGCCGCCTCTAATATATCAACGCGAACCTCATTAGGAACCCATCCTGATTCTAAGTGCAATTCTGCTACACGCCGATAATCACGGTCAATAAACGCCAAAAAATTCGCAGCTAAATAACGCTGATTTTCTTTGCTTAAAGTTCCTACAATACCAAAGTCAACAAGCATCCATTCTGGTGTTGCAACGTTTGCAGGATTGATAAATAAATTACCAGGATGCAAGTCTGCATGAAAAAAAGAATCTTCAAAAACTTGCGTATAAAATAAAGTTAAACCTTTTTCACCCACAGTTTTTAAATCAAAACCGCGGCGTAGTAATTCTTCTTTATTCAAAATAGGAATGCCATAAATGCGTTCCATCACCAAAACATTTTTGCGGCAGTAGCGCCAATATACTTGAGGAATATGCAGGCCCGTACGGTGACTGAAGTTACGTTTGAGTTGCGAAGCATTAGCCGCTTCTTTAATAAGATCAAGTTCATCATTTAAGGTGCGTTCTAATTCAAGAACGATCGATTTTAAATTAAAGCGCTGTAAAGTTTTTGAAAATAGCTCTAACCAGAATGCTCCCCAACGTAATATCGCTAAATCTTGTGATACCTCTTCATGAACATTAGGGCGCAATACTTTAACAATAACGTCTTCACCACTGGGTAAGGTAGCAGCATAAACTTGTGCAATTGAGGCAGAAGCAAGTGGCGTTGGATTAAAATTTGCAAAAATTTGGGTTAATGGCCCATCAAGAGCTGTTTCAATCAATGCTTGAGCTTCAAAGGTATTAAAAGCTTTGACCTGATCTTGTAATTTACTTAAAGTTAAAACAATATCAGGTGGAAGAACATCGCGTCGAGTAGAAAGTAATTGCCCCAATTTTACAAAAATAGGCCCGAGCTGTTCTAAAGCCAAGGTAAGGCGTTCACCTCGACTTAATTGTAATTTTCTTAAGTGCCAATAAAAAGGATTAAACCAAACAATAAATTTAAAGGCCTTTAATAATGGTAAGCGCAATAATGCGCGGTCCAAGCCATATTTCAAAAAGACATAATAAATCTTAATAAAACGCAAACTTTGTTTAATAACGCGCATTGAAGACCAAATAGTTAAATGATGATAAAAAACCTACCAACCAAAAGTACTGCGTTGTGCAACTTTGCGAATTTGTTGTTGACCTTGCCACACAATAATTCCGGTCTGAACATTCAGTAATTTCATGGTAATTTGGTAGTAGAGCGATTGCTGATTACTGTTCATGGCATTGATACTAGCGATGTCGCCATACAACATGTATTGTGCACCTATTTGTTGGCCCAATTTAGCAGCAGTTGCTGGATTAACCATGCCTGATTTATTTTGATAGTTTAATTGGTTCTTGATGGTATTGACTTTAGTCATATCCACGAATTGGAATTTACCACTTTGAATTAATTCTGTAGTGATCGTATCGGTAATTGCTTGAGTATCAATAAAATCGCTGGTGCTATTCGTCAAAGTATCTACAAAAAGCACTGGTGTGCTATTTTGCGTAAGTTGAATGATAGGCGGAAAACTGAGCATTTGATCTACCATGCTTTTTGCTGTAGTTTGTAAGTCGGTAGAATTAAAACCGATACTGGTAGTATCAACAGTATTAGGATTAACGTAAGTCACTGTTGGATTACTGCTGCAGCCATTTACTAACATTGCGCTGCTGATGCATAACATAATAGTTTTAAAGTTCATAAAATTCCTTATTTGTAGCATACATTAACGTTAAATTGCGTAGTTTCTGCAGTAGGTGCAACGCTGGTAACAACTTGGCTCATATTGGGAAGCAATTGTACTGGCACCCAGGGTGTAGGATTGCCTTGATTAAAGCCATCGACTCCAAGCCATTGAAATTGATATTTAAGATCCTGAACCGTAGCCGTTTTATTAAAAAATGCAACCTTCGCGTATAATAAATCTCCAGCAAGCTTTGAAGCTGAAGGCGTAATACGCACACTGCCAAGCAAGCCAGAGCCCAAGTTAGTATTATTAGTATTAGCTGGGTTTGAAGGAATGCTCACACAAGTTGAGGTCGCACAACCTGTGATTAATAAACTAGTCATACAAATGGCTAAGGTTTTAATTTTCATATATATCCCAAATAGTAATTTTTACTGAGAGCTCATTTTACGTGTTTTTAAGAAGCGACGCAAACCTTAAAGCTGCAAAATTAATCAAAATAAGTTACAATAAAAAATTAAAACATCTTGATCATGTATGTATTTATTAAAAATAACAATCATCAGCTTAATCCTAAACCTGACATTTGTTGTCGCTAACGCCAATGTTGTAGCTAATGTTGCGGCGTCAATGGCAACTCAGGTGGTAAATACAGGCGCTGCTGTATACATTAAAAAAAATGGCATGCAGCCTGAGTATGTGACTACGCCTTATGCAACTTATGTAATACCTACTATACCAAGCACAACACCAGCTAAGGTCGCAACTGCCACGCCCGTAGCACCAGCGCCGGTAGTCAATAAACCTCAAGTCATCAATGGTAATGTTGTACAATCTTTTCCGCAGTTAGCACCAGCAGCAACCACGACAACAATTCAATAGCCTTTATTTTTAATAAGCATTTCAAGCAGTGTTCGTGGGTAAAGCACAGGATTTTCTGCTAATCCCTGATGGTATAAAACTGTCGAAGGCGTAAGTCCCGGTAAAGAATTAATTTCAATGATCCTGATATCACCCGTTTTTAACTCTACAAAAATATCAATACGGCAATAACCTTTAACGCCAAGGGTCATAGCAACTTTTTGTATGAGTTCTTTAAGACGCTTTAATAATTTTTTAGATAGCAATTGTTCTGGAGGTGGGGTGATGTTAACGCCTGTGCCACCCTGAAATTTTTCTTCAACAGATAATACTTGGCCTTCAGCAATGGTGATACTGGGGTTTAAAACTTGTAATTTATCATTAATCTCAATAACACCAACAGTCATTTCAATCCAGCCACTAACTGAAGTATATTTAAAGCGATTGGCCTTAACGCGTAATTTATCAGTGGCAATAAATTCTTCAAAAACTAAATTTTCAGGTAATTGTAAGGGCATTTCTACAATAGATTCTTGATATTTAAAAGTTCCTAAAGGTATAAAAGCAATGGCACTTTTTAAAGCTTGGCAATAGCGCATGAGGTCCTCGCTATTGAAAAGATGCACCACGCCTGAAGAGCAGCCATCTGCGCGTGGCTTAACCACCAGAGAGCGTGTTTGTAATTCAGTACATAAGTCATGCCAAAATTTTTTTAATTCTTGATCATTTAAAATTAATAAGTTTGAGGTGGAAACGCTCTGACCTGGAATGGGGATTATTCCGGGAATCTTTTGTGCAGCAATAAATTCTCGCGTTGCTTGTTTATCCATGCACAGGCGACAGGTTACTTCTTCAGGACCATTAAAAGGAATACCTAGTTGCGTGAGTTGATGTTGTAAACTACCATTTTCACCAATACCACCATGCAGGGCAATAAATACAAATTTATCTTTACTTTGGGCGATAAAATCAGGTAAGGAAATTTTTTGAGGCTCAAAAAAATCTTTAATATTTTTTTTGTGTTCCAGCCCCAAGCGCAATTGTACCTTCGCCTCTAAAAATGCCAGGCGTGCAGCATCTTGTTGTGCATGTTCACAGTTAGCGATGATTTCTTCTACTGTATGTTTAAAAGCAAGCTGGTAAGGTACATGCCAAACATGATGGCCATCCATATCCAATAAATAAGGTTGTGGATCATAAATTTGTGAGTTACGTAATTTAAGCCAAACATTGGTACCGCTCATTAAAGATACTTGGCGTTCAGAAGTATTGCCGCCAAAGAGCACGTGTACCGGCTTACGTTGGTGTTTATGAGTCTTTGAAGAAGGTAAACTTTTGCCATAACGCGCCAACGCATGCTCCAATACTAAGCGCAAAACATCTTTGTGACTCAGGCCGACACGACTTGCTTGTTGAAAGAAAAAGCTATTTTGCTCCATTCCAGTAATTGGATTAAAATCACAAAACCAAATTTGACCATCAGGCAAGACCCAGCCATCAAAGCGGCCAAAATCACGCATGCCAAAAAGTGAAAATAATTGCTCAGCCATAATTTGAATGCGCTCAATAGTCTCATTATTAAAGCGCGGAGGGCAGTGATAAGTAACTTGGCGTGTGGGTAAGTATTTTTTGCGATAATCTAAAATTTGATGATCGGTATAATCTGTTTCAATTTCTGTAGGTAAAATTGCTACCGGTAAACCAAAACGATTTTGTATAATAATTACAGTAAATTCAGTACCCGTTGCAAAGGGCTCAATGACTACCCGAGTATCCATCCGTTTAGAAAATAATAACTGCGCTTTTTCTAAAGCCTCATCCGGGGTATTAACCGAGAACACTCCAATGCTGGAGCCACTGGTAGCAGGTTTAACAATAGCGCGTTTGAGCTGATGCATTTTAAAAAATTCATGAACGATCTTCCCGTGATCACGATGATAAATTTTTAGCACTGCTGAGGGGTAAGTAAAAAAGCCATTTTTTTTAATAAAACAATTAGCATGGTATTTATCAAAAGCCTGTTTGCATGCGGCACTACCAGAACCTACAAATGGGATTTTGTGTTTTTCTAAAAACGTTTGCAAAGTTCCATCTTCACCAAAAGCACCATGAATGGTAGGAAAGCAAATATCGACTTCTTTAAGGAGTTTGATGAGTTGTTTTTGCGAGAGCGGCTTGGCAGTTTCAGCTAATTTAAAGTCGAAATCCGAAGGTGTATTAGAATATAACTGTGCGCAAGAAATTTTATAGCTTCTTTTTTTATGATCAAAATAAATAGGAATAATTTCAGTATCTGCACCCAAATGATCTAAAACCGAACGTGCAGAATTCAAAGAAATGCCTCTTTCTAAGCTAGGTCCACCACATAAAAGCGCTAATTTTACCATTTTTTGCAAATTATTAGTAAACTATATAGGGCTTAATATTAAAGCTATACATAAAAACTGTCAAACAAAAATAGTATAAATATTTAAAAATTTTGCAGTTTTTTTATGGCTTATTTTAAAACGTCACCATCCTCCGAAGTTATCCTTGTACCTCGCCTTCAGCGATCACAGCAATGACCTCGAGGGGATTTGCATCTTGAAGTGCATTTGGTATATTTGGTATATATGTGAATCAAAAGTCGGAATTATAAAAAAATAACGTAAAAATTTCACTGTTTGCCCCAAAATCGAAAGCTATGCTGTAGGGGCGTAGCTTGCTACGCCCGGCACGGCAAAGGCATTAACATGAAGCAGCAAGGCCTGTTTAATAAAAAAATCACCATTACTTATGAGCTTTAAAGTCCTGCAGTTATCGGGCGTAGCAAGCTACGCCCCTACAGCATGGCCTGTATACTACAGGAGCAAACAGTGAAATTTTTACGTTATTTTTTCTATACCTTCGCCTTTTGAAGTGGAATGGGTATAGACTAGCCTGATAATACCGAAAAGTGTTATGATATTGCAGTTAAAAAAATAGCTTTTAAGGACAAGCATGAGCGATATTAAAACCGAAGTAGCTGTACTAGGTAGTGGCCCTGGCGGATATACAGCAGCTTTTCGTGCCGCAGATTTGGGTAAAAAAGTAGTATTGATCGAGCGCTTTGAAAAAATTGGGGGAGTATGTTTGAACGTCGGCTGTATTCCTTCAAAGGCTTTATTGCACGTGGCGAAAGTCATCGAAGATGCAAAAGATATGAATGAGCACGGAATAGCTTTTGGCAAGCCTAAAATAGATCTTGATAAAATTCGAGGTTATAAAGAAGGCATCATTAATAGACTGACGGGTGGTTTATCAATGTTAGCCAAGCAGCGTAAAGTAGAGATTATCACTGGCAAGGGCACCTTTACCGGATCTAATACTTTAGTCGTTGAACACCAAGATGGCCAGAAGACTCAGGTTCAATTTGAACAGTGTATTATTGCGGCAGGATCACGTCCGGTCAAATTACCATTTATTCCTGAGGATTCTCGTATTTTTGATTCAACAGGTGCATTAGAATTAAAAAATGTTCCTGAGCGTATGTTAATCCTAGGGGGCGGGATTATTGGCCTAGAAATGGCTACCGTTTATCATCAGCTCGGAAGCAAAATTTCTGTAGTTGAATTTATGCCACAACTCATGGGCGCGATCGATAAAGATATCGCAAAAGTTTATGAAAAGTGGGTCGCTAAGCGCTACGAAAAAATTATGTTAGAAACTAAAGTCACCAAAGTAGAAGCCAAAAAAGAAGGTATCTACGTAAGTTTTGAAGGCAAGAATGCACCAGCACAGCCCGAATGCTATGATGCGGTATTAGTAGCAGTAGGTCGCGTTCCAAATGGTAAAGAAATTGCCGCGGATAAGGCTGGAGTTAAAGTAGATGAGAAAGGCTTTATTGCTGTAGATAAACAATTACGTACCAATGTCGCACATATTTATGCAATCGGTGATATTGTTGGGCAGCCCATGCTGGCTCATAAAGCTGTACCTGAAGGCCGTACCGCTGCAGAAGTTATAGCCGGACAAAAACATTTTTTTGAACCTAAATGCATTCCAGGGGTTGCTTATACTGATCCCGAAGTAGCTTGGGCAGGTCTGACCGAAGCTCAGGCAAAAGAGCAAGGTTTAAATTATGGCAAAGGGGTTTTTCCTTGGGCTGCCAGCGGTCGTTCTTTGTCCATGGGGCGAGATGAGGGGATGACTAAAGTTATTTATGATGAAGACAGTCATCGTATTTTAGGTGCCAGTATTATTGGTCCTAATGCCGGAGAATTAATTTCTGAAGTATGTTTAGCAATTGAAATGGGTTGCGAAGCAGAAGATATTTCTTTAACAATTCATCCGCATCCTACTTTGTCAGAATCAATTGCGTTAGCAACTGAAATGTACGAAGGAACGATCACTGACTTAATAGCGCCAAAAAAGAAATAGTGCGAATAGGCAAATAATGTCATCACATCCACTATTTGCTTTATTAAAATCACAACGTTTACCTCATGGTATTATTTGGATTGATTCTGACGTTGTGGCGCTTGCAGGCTTTATTAAAACACTTTTATGCCAAGCAAGATCAGCTCAAGAATTCCATGCCTGCGGGCATTGTAAAGCTTGTTTGTTAACTCAAAGCGAAGCTGGTCATCCTGATGTGAATTGGCTCAAGCCTGAAGGAAAATTGCACTTGATTAAAATTGATCAAGTTCGTGAAGTCATCGAATTTCTTTCAAAAAGTGCACAACAAGGTGGTTATAAAGTTATAGTATTTGAAAATGCTGAAGGCTTGAATATTGCTGCACAAAATGCCTTGTTAAAGTCTTTAGAAGAACCGAGTGCTAATTCCTTGTTAGTGTTGCAAACGACTTACCCACATCTGTTATTACCCACTATTAAAAGTCGTTGCCAAATCTTTATTAACAAACAAGAAAAAACATGCAATGTACCTCAAATAGTGCACGAATTTATTGATGCTTTAAGTTTAGATTTTAATCCTATAGCAGTAACAACAAAGTTTAAAGAAGCTTCTCTAGAAATTTTATTTAATGGCTGGTATGAATTTTTATATGAGATTTTAAAATTTCAGCAAGGCCTGACAATAAGCAATGCCTGGCATTCATGGCGCATAAGCATTGAAAGCGCTGCTCATGCATCACCACAAAAATTATGCCGATTTATGGATGAGCTTATTTATTTAAAATCGTTGCTCCATAAAAAAATCGCTTTAAATTCACAGGCATTATTAGAGCGTGCATTAATTGAGTGGAAAAATCTTTAATTTGAAGAAATATATTTTTCTCTACGAATATTACTAGTCGCAAAGCCATAAGTTTCGGTGAGCTCTTTAAAAGCCTGGTCAATCATATTGGGATTGCCGCAGAGGTAAATAATATCCTCTTGTGGATTAAGCTTAAGACGTATGAAAGAAGTCTGTACATAGCCCTGATGTTCAAAGGCTTGTAGTGGCATCCCCATCTCACGACTATATTGTGCATGAAAGCTAAAATTTGGATGCGCAGCTGCAAATTCAATAAAATCTTTCCCATATAATAAATCTTCTCGGCGTTGTACGCCTAAAATTAATGCAACTTGAAGCTTATGCGCTTGCATACGTTGCGCGAGGATAGGAAGCATAGCGCGATAAGGTGCGATTCCTGTACCCGTTCCGGCAAGAATATAACGCTTAACAGACTCTTCTTGTAAAACAAGTCGACCTGCAGGCCCCATGGCTTTTAAGGTATCGCCGATTTTTAAATTAAACAAAATTTCGGTAGCGAAACCATTTTTAACAAAAGAAATAGCAATTGCAATTTTTTCTTCATGAGGAAAACTCGCAATGCTATAGCTGCGTCGCTTTAGCTGACCTTTTTGATCATTTAATAACAAGGTGATAAATTGACCAGGAATAAAATTTAATTTTTTTGCATCAGTGCGAATAAATTCTAAATGCAAAGTATTAGGTGTAGGTTTAAATACCTGCTGTAAACGCAGCTCAAATTGTTCTAAAGCCATGATATAATTTCTCGATTCAACAAAACACAGCCATTATGCAAGAGAATAATCTTGAGCTCAAGCAAAAATTACACCAGGGCTTAAGCATGATGGGCTTGATGCATGAGGCACAGCTAGAGCTTTTATGGCAATATCTTTTGCTTTTAGAAAAATGGAATCATACTTTTAATCTGACTGCAGTACGTGATTTAGATGCTATGTTAACGCAGCATATTTTTGATAGCTTAGCCATTTATAAATATTTGCAAGGAGATGCTTTTATTGATATTGGAACAGGTGCTGGCCTGCCTGGTATACCTTTAAGTATTATCGCCCCAGAGCAACATTTTACCTTGCTAGATAGCAACAGCAAAAAGACTGCCTTTTTATTACAAGTCCAAGCAGCATTACAACTAAAAAATATTACAGTTGTAAATACTCGGGTAACACAGCACACTGGAAGCTATGCAGGCATTTTAAGTCGAGCATTTAGTTCACTAGATGATTTTATTAAGGATACACAGCACCTGCTCCAAAAGGGAGGGCGCTGGTATGCAATGAAGGGGCCGCATTACACTGAGGAGCTAACAAAAATACCTCAAGCTCAAATTCAAATAAAAGCATTAACGGTACCTTTTCTTAACAAAGAGCGATTTTTAATAATCATAGAAAATGCTGAGGATATATGAATAATTATTTCATTGATATGATAATTATTTTTTCTTATTTTTTAGGGGTGATCGCCGCAGCGCATGCGCTTTTTAGTAAAGGTAATCCGCGTTCTGCACTTATTTGGGTTTATGTATGCTTGTTTATTCCTTTTATCGGCGCTTTTTTTTATATCATTTTTGGTGTCAATCGAATCAAGTTGGTTAGCCAAAAATGGCGTTCTTATGGTTTATATCAATTACCAGTTAATTTAACGCCAGGAACACCGCATCCTGAATATGATATAGCAGCGCTAACACCTTATCAGCAGGAATTGAGCCATGTAGGCAACCAGCTATTTAAAAGTAAAATTACAGCAGGCTGTAAAATCACACCGCTCTATGATGGTACCCAAGCTTATCCGCAAATGTTAGCAGCCATCACGGAAGCAAAAGAACGTATTTATCTATCTACTTATATTTTTGGGGCGCAAGGCATTGGTGAGAAATTTATAGAAGCTTTAGGTGCTGCGGTAAAAAGAGGTGTAGAAGTCAAAGTTATGATTGATGGCGTAGGTAGTTTATACACGTGGCCTAGAGCAAAGGGTAAGTTAAAAGCACTGGGAGTAGATGCACGGATTTTTTCACCCTTAGGTTTTAGTGTGAAGGATTTGCGCTGCTTAAATTTGCGCAGTCATGAAAAAATCATGGTGGTGGATGGTGCGCTCGGGTTTACCGGAGGCATGAATATTCATGAAAAAAATTTAGGGTCTATAGATGAATTGCCGAAAATTCATGATTTACATTTTAAAGTAGAAGGGCCAATCATTAGTGATTTGCAAGACGCTTTTTTACGCAATTGGTATTTTAATAGTAAGCAAACGCCAAAGCAGCAGCTGTATTACGATAACCGCATCAAAGGCAATATGGGAGTTAGGTCCGTAACAACAGGGCCTTATCAGGCGTATCCAGTAACCCAGTTTTTGTTAGTAGCTGCAATAAACGCCGCAAAGCAGCATATTCGCATCATGACGCCTTATTTTATTATTGGCTCAGCGTTAAACGTGGCGCTGATTGAAGCCACCTTGCGTGGCGTTAAAGTTGAATTGATTTTACCAGAAAGCAATAATCTTTCATTCGTCAAAGGGGCAAGCGAGGCTTTGTTTTTACCTTTGTTAAATTTTGGTGTAAAAGTGTATTACCGTAAAGGGCATTTTACGCATAGTAAAATATTTATCGTTGATGATAATTATGTCTTTTTAGGATCTTCCAACATGGATACTCGAAGCTTTTATTTAAATTTTGAATTTAATCTTGAAGTGTATAGTAAGGATTTGGCCGGACAATTACTTGAGCATTTTAAGGTCAGTAGAAAAATTAGTCGAGAAATCACTGCCGAGTGGCTACAGAATCAAAAATTTATTATTAAGCTGCGCAATTCTATCTGCAAATTATTTTCGCCTTATCTCTAAAAAAATGCCCTGGCAAAATTAATGTAAGCCTTCTTCAAGAAAAGCTTTTTCAACTGATGGGCGCTGACGCACTTCATGAAAATAGCGATCCAAATGCGGCCAATTTTTAACATCCATTTTGATTACTTTGAGCCAGGTCAATGTCACAAAGATATATGCATCAGGTAAGGTAAACATAGCGCCCATCACATAATTATGATTTGCTAAATGTTGATTAAGAAAATTTAATTTCCTTAATAAGATGGGTTTAAAAATTTGCTCGAGAACTTCTGCTGGAACTCCTTTAGTATAAAAAGGAGAGAAATTTTTATGCAAATCAGTAGAAGCAAAATTAAGCCATTCTAAAGTTCGGTAGCGTGCAAAATCACCAACCGCAGGCAATAAATTTTTTGCATTAAAGGTGTCCACAAGATATTGTTGAATAACCACATTCTCTGTTAAAACTTCGCCATTATCCAACTGCAAAGCTGGAACCGCGCCTTTAGGATTAATTTGCAAATAATCCTTACCATCAACGGTTTTTTTATCAGCAAGATTCACAGCTATAAATTCGCACGGAAGGTTAAGTTCGTTAATAAGAATATGAGGTGCAAGTGAACAAGCGCCTTTTGAATAATACAATTTCATCATGATAAAGCCCCTATTTTTAAAAAATTATTATAGCAATAATGATTCAAAATGCGAACTTCCTCACACTTGACTTGGAATGCTATTCAACCTATCATGAGCATTCTTTCTCGCGGGGTATAGCGCAGTCTGGTAGCGCACCTGCTTTGGGAGCAGGGTGTCGGGGGTTCGAATCCCTCTACCCCGACCAGATGAGTAATTTGAGTCAAACCAAGGGCGCTCGTAGCTCATTTGGATAGAGCAACGGCCTTCTAAGCCGTAGGTAGCAGGTTCGAATCCTGCCGGGCGCACCAATTATGTGTACGCCACCGAGAAAGAATTGACAGCCAGTGCAGACATAACACTGTTGCGCGCAATGCAAAAAACATTAGCGCAACAAGTTAGAGCATTTAATGGCGGACGTAGCTCAGTCGGTAGAGCCCCGGATTGTGATTCCGGTTGTCGCGGGTTCGATCCCCGTCGTTCGCCCCATTTCTAAATTGATAGAAATAGCCAAGTGATAAAAGCTTAGTGTTGCAACTTTAGATTAATCTATTTTGGGTTAAAGTGCCCCTTTATTTGGGGAAGAGCCCAAAATATGCCTAATTATAATCCATATAATAAAAATACTAATGCTATTATATGGTGAATAAAATTATAGGATTCTTTATGAAGAAGGAATTTGCTAATAATAAAGTTATAGTGTATCAAGCAAAGAATGGTGCGATCCAACTTAAACAAGGGAATGAAATTGATACTGTATGGGCAAGCCAAGCTGATATCGCTGATATTTTTGAAGTTGAGCGATCTGTTATCACAAAGCATATTCGTAATATATTAAAGGACAAAGAATTAGATGCAGATTCAGTATGTGCAAAATTGGCACATACTGCCGAAGATGGTAAAACTTATAAAGTTCAATTTTACAATCTTGATGTTATCCTGGCAGTTGGCTATCGTACTAATTCAAGTAAGGCAATTGCTTTTAGAAAATGGGCTACTAAGACATTAAAAGATTATATTTTGCAAGGTTATGCATTTAACCGCAATCGTATTAAGGCCAATTACTCTCAGTTTATAGATGCTGTTAATCATGTGAAAAGCTTACTTCCAATAGATGCTAATATTGATCATGAGAGTGTTCTTGAGCTTATTAGTTTCTTTGCCGATACCTGGCTTTCATTAGATGCTTATGATCGAGATGTTTTATCTACGAAAGGTGTTACTAAGAAAAAGGTAAAATTAACTGCAGATAAATTAACAAATGCCTTATCAGAGCTTAAAAATTCACTTATTGCTAAAGATGAGGCAACTGATATTTTTGGCATTGAAAGATCAAAAGGAAGTCTTGAAGGAATTATTGGAAATATATTGCAATCTTTTGGTGAAGAAGAGCTCTATCCAACTATAGAAGAAAAGGCTGTGCACTTACTTTATTTTATTGTTAAGAATCATCCATTTGTGGATGGTAATAAACGTAGTGGTGCTTATGCATTTATTTGGTTTTTACAGCAAGCTAAAATTTTGGATGTTACCAAAATCACACCTGCTGTATTAACAGCGTTAACCTTATTAATTGCGGAGAGCAATCCGAAAGATAAAGATAAAATGGTAGGTTTAGTGTGTAGTTTTCTTTCTAAAAGTCATTTGTCATTTAAAGAATATTCTATAAAATGAGCGGATTCGATATTGAGTGCTTTGAGTAAGTCAACAACATCATCTTTGAAAACATAATCAAAAATGATATAAACGCCCAACAGCAGAAGGTATAACAACATCTTGACCAAAAGCATTTGCTAGAGCATTGACGGCTTTCCAGCCTGTGCAATGCGCAGGAATGATCATCTTAAGATTAAATTGTTGCATATCCTTTACAGTTGCATCGATAATTTTTTCAACAGCGGTACCTGATAAATGAAAGCCACCCATAACTGCATAAAGTGGGATTTGTGGAAATACCTGTTGTGCATGCTTTAGAACATTAATAATTCCTGCATGAGAGCATGCCGAAAATACTATCAGCCCTTTATTGCGGATATGAGCCACTAAAAAACGTTCATCTAAAATAAGCGGATCTAAAAGCCATTCTTTTTCTGAGTTTTGACGAAGGTGACCAGGCAAGCCTTGTTCATAAGAGGTAGTGCGTGGAATCTCTCCACTTAAATAAAACATACGTTCTAGCAATAAGCGAGCTTCGGGGGAATTGATGATTTCTACACCATGAGCTTTGAGCTCTTCAATACTAGGAATTTTTTTAAAGGGAAGAATGCTGCCATCTGCAAATTTTATGGCGCGTTGATGAAACATGCCGGAGTTGAGCTGAAAAACTATCTTTTGTTGAGGATTTGCACTTTTTATTAAACCAAGTGCTGTTAAAAAACCTCCCGCATGATCCCAGTGGCCATGAGATAGCACAATATCTTCCACAGTATTTAAAGGTGCTTTGAGTTTAGTAACATTATTTTTAAAAACTTCACCCTCTGGACCGGCATCAAATAAGAGAGTACGCGTTGCTGAGCCTTTAGTGGCAGTTAATAAGAGCGATAAACCATGAGCGCCACAACATAAGCATGATCCCGATAGTTCTTTCATGCCATTTTTTTTCAAGTGAGCGATTTCATGGCTTACATTATTGGGTATGCTCGAAAGATTATCTGTAACATTATCGATTAGTACTCGAACATCTAAACTATCTATTTCAATTAAATTCATATATTAACCGCAGCTTTTAATAAAAATTCAATGTTTACTCAAAAAAGTTGAAATTATTTTTATAAATTTCTCTCTGTAAATGATCAGAGCAAAAGCCAGAAATTAGCACCAAAGTCTGTCCTTGACCCTTAATTTTATAAAATAATTTAACACCATTTACTTTTATTTTTGGCATGTTTTCAGCCTTTATTAGTTATAGTATCAACTAAGTGTAGAGCAATTTCTTGGTAAGATTCTATGCAATCTTTTAATTTATTTATTAAAGCCAGTGTGGTCGGAGGTAAGTTCGAATTATGCCACACCCTATCGCGAGTTTCTTTGTCTGGCCATTTTGAAATTGCCACCCAGATATTATTTTCTGTTTTATATAGACTTGAGTTGAGTGCACCACAATGATTAACAAAATATTCTGCACATTGATGCCAAGCATCTTGATATTCTTTTTCTTTGCCTTTTTTAATAGTACCTTGATATATTACTGTGAGCATAAGAACAGTTCCATAAGTTTAATTATTATTTCCGTACCAGAGTTTAATAAACATCTCACCTGTATCTTTTCGGTCTTGCTTAATTTTGTTAATCATGAAGCCCGATAGCTCTGATGTTGAATTAACATGGGTTCCACCACACATCCTATTTTGATAGGCGATCTTGATATGACGCTTGTTATCTATCATGCAAGTAGCAAGAGGTTTTGCTTCATTGATAATCTGTTTGAATGCATGATTAAAATCATTTTTAAAAGTGTCAAGACTACCAAGAGGTATTTTTATGCCAAGCTCTACATAAGCCTCCCCTGGGAAATGATGGCCTTTGAGAGACGTAAATTCATTGATTTGAAATTGAGGAGAGCATTCAGCAATATCTGCAATTAAATGTCCGGCTGAATGATATTGACTACATTCAGACCTAAAAGTGTTATCAATAATCATGCTAACTTCAGTTTCTACTTGTACATCTTCTAGATGGATTTCGGTCGCTAAAAAATAGTGTTTAATAATATAACCATGTTCTGTTTTAGGTAGATTTTTATCTTCACGAACAGTAAGCACATTTTTTCCGTTAATTGTACCTTTGTCAGCAGGCTGTCCCCCTGATTGGGGGTGAAATATTGTTTGGTCGCAGATTATAAAAATTGTTTCAACCATTTGAGGAGTTTTATTTTTAACATACCGAATAGTTTCAATGCCCGAACTTAGAATTTTGGCAGTGCATTCAGATTGCTGCATGTCTTTTTCAAATATACGAATTGTGCTCAACATGAAAACACCCATTATAAGTTTTCAATAAGGTTAGCATATTTTAGACATTGAAACCATTTACATTGATCACTTATTGACAATGTTTTTTCAGTAGAATAAAATATAATCAAGTTAATTTTAGAGCAAAATATGACTCAGATATTGAAAAATTTTGATTACTTTGCTTATGCAGATGAATTACAAGAAGCAGGATTTACTGAAAAGCAAACTCGTGGTTTGCTACATTTACAAAGCGATGTGGCCACACATCTATTAGAAAATGTTGCTACCAAAAATGATTTAACGATTTTAGAGGCAAAATTAGAATTAAAAATGGAGCGCATATCCAATAAAATTTTGTGGAGCATTGGCGGCGCAATAATTTTAGCATTTATCTCGCACTTTCTGCCTTTACATTAATGCCTTAGTAGTCATAACATCTTAAAATATTTAAGTAATACATTTACAATGACAACTTGCTTCTTTATAAAGATAAAAATTTTATGAAATTATTACAACTTCTAGCACAAGAATGGCGCCGTGTAGCTAAAAGCCAAGCTCGGCTTTTCTCAAGCCACATAGCAGAAAAAGGAGAATTAATAACTCACGTAGCCGCAGGAGAGCGCCCGAGCTTAAGTGCTATTGCTGATAAACTCATGCGTATTCAAGAGGGCTTGAAAAATCAAACTACCCTAAGCGCAAGTGAACGCGCGAGGTTAAGTAAAGAGGCAGAACATTTAAGCGAATTTGAATTAGGCCGCTTTCTGATTGCCAACCAAGGAGCATTAAGTGGGTGGTGGACGTATTACTGCATTTTGGGATTCAAAAAGAAAAAAATCACTAATCCTGTAGAGCGATTTTTATTAGAAGAAGCGCCTATTATCTTAGCAACTCGAGAGCGCTTTGGTCACTTTCAGAATATTACGCGTCAGCTTATTGAGACCTATTCACATACAACACCACAGATCAAAATCGCTACTATGCCAGGAGGCATGGCTGCCGACCTATTAACCTTAAAAGGTATCAACCCAGCACGCTGCCAATTGCAATTTGTCAATATCGACTTAGATGCTTCAGTTTTTTCCCTAGCACAGCAATTAGCCGCTGAGATGAATTGCATTGTTCCATTAGAATTTCGCAAAGAAGATGGCTGGTCATTAAAAGCTAGAGAAGAGTTTGATGTGGTTTTAAGCAATGGCTTAAATATCTACGTTCCTGAACGAGAAAAAGTAATTGCACTTTACGAAAGCATATTAAAAACCTTAAAACCAGGAGGAACTTTAGTCACAAGTGCCTTAACGCCTCCTTTAAGCATGGGAGCATCTTGTGAGTGGCGTCATGATGAAATTGACAAAACAGCATTAGCGCGACAAGTAGGTATTTTTGCGCATATCTTAAAGGCAACATGGTCGAATTTTTGTACGACTGAGGAAATGTTCAAGAGATTACAAGAGGCAGGTTTTGCAGACATTCGCGTTATTCCAGATCGCAGAAATATGTTTCCTACTTTTATTGGACATAAAAACCAATCAGTCAGACAAGAAAAGTCTGAAACTTCCTATAAAATTTAAACCATAACAAGAAAAATCTATGCAGCATGTCAAAATACAGCAACAGCTCAACGATAGCCTAAAGTTATTAAAAACGGTTTTAGGAGCTGATCTCTTAGGGGTATATCTCTACGGCTCATCGCTTGTAGGTGGACTACAAAAATATAGCGACATCGACTTACTTGTTGTTACGAATCGAGTTACTACTCTAGAAGAAAAAGGCAAATTAATTGCTAGCCTGCTACAAATCTCCGGTATTTACATGAAAAGCTCAAAACCACCGATAGAAATAACTATCGTTACAAAAACCGAGATTAATCCTTGGTATTATCCGCCACGCTTTGATTTTCAATATGGCGAATGGTTACGTGAAGCTTTTGAGCAGGGCATCATTGAGCCATGGAAAACTTATGAAATGCCTGACCTTGCCATAATAATCACTTATGTTTTATTAAAGAGCAAAACTTTATGGGGGGTAGCACCTGAAAAATTATTAGCGTATGTACCTTATTATGATTATATACAAGCCCTAATTCAGGACATCAAGCGGCTTGAAGCAGATCTGATGCATGATACCCGAAATGTTCTGCTTACACATGCACGCACCTGGAGCACTTTAATAACAAATACAATCAGCTCTAAATCTGCCGCTGCAGATTGGGCAATAAATCATTTACCCAATGCGTATCAACCTGTGATGCAACGAGCAAAATTAATTTATATCGGCGAAACCAATGAACACTGGGATGATCTCAAAGCATTGATAAAACCTTGCGCAGATTTTATGACAGATAAAATTAATCAGCAAATTTCATCAATCAATTTTAACGATCCTAACAAAACAATAAAACTAGCAGAGCATCCAGGCTCACAGGTTTTTTTCTAAAAAGGAATTTCATAATTGCAATTTTTTTTAACTATTCTATGTAAACGGATTTTCTTCCTGTCTTCACATTTAATGCAAGGTGCTCGCAAATAAGGCATTTAGCTAATTGCTAATCAAAGATTTAGAAGGCTGGAGATAGACTATGCCACGTCTAAATTTGTCACCTGTGCCGACGCTTTTCTAGCTCTTTTTATTCCTGCCGTTGCGGATGTTGAGCTTAGTGAAGTAACTGTAGTTCTTGAATCACCTCGTTTGCGTTTGTAGCCTGCTTCTGCACCGAGACTCGCACCAGCTCCGCTTGCTGTGGGCGCGTCGTTTTCTTCATCAGAAGTAGTTTCTTTAATTCCAGCAAGTGCGCGTAATTTGACATTTTCTGCTTCAAGCTTACGGATTCTACGCTCAAGTGCTAAAGCTGTTGATACTGCTGCACGGCTGTAAAATGGTGTGCTCGAGCTTGCAGTGATACCGGCAGTAAGATCTTTGCCAAAGATATGGACGCCTTTAGGTAATAACTTGATGTCAATTTCACCGGGCTTATGATCTTCAGCTTCCATCCTGTGTCGTTCCAGTTTTAAAGGAAAAGGTTGATGGCTGCTGACAATAATTGGCACTACCAGTTTTTCAGATACTACAAAATCTTCTGCTTCTAATACTTTGCTAATTTTAGCCATAAAACTATCTGGGTGCTGAAAGCCAAGCGCAGCAACCTGACAGTTTTGACACATGTACAAATGTGAGTGAATATGAATCACAATCGCTCTGATCTCTATTTCTTCAAGGCCAGAGCCATAACTATCATCGTAAGCCGGGTGGGATTCATTAATTTTTTCTCTTAGCTGTTCTACGAGTATCTGAAGATTATCTGAATCTTGTAAATATGCAAAAATGGCCTGTTCACTATGTTTTATCATAAGGTCTGAGCATGGCTTTCCTACCGTGATGGGTGCCTGATCTCTATAGTTTTTTTCTACAAAACGTTTCGTATCAGTGAGAGCTCTGCCTTCAAGTTTATCAGCCCATTCTCGATGCTTATCGACATGCATCATAAATTCTGGAATTTCTGCAGGCGATAAAGGCTTGTGAGCGCTTATTGGCATATAATAGCGTTGTATATAACCAGGGTCTTTAGATGAGTAATTTTTATCTTTTATGATAAAACTGATGCCAGCAAAAGCTGTGTTGGGATTTCCTTTGCTGCCCACTGATTTTTGATGCGCTACAGTTTGCATCATTAATTCATAATGATCTGTTTCGCTAGCAAAATTACTTGATGGGCGACTAGGCCTTCTTCCGTATTTCAAATCTAACGAATGCATCCATTTCATCGGAAAAGGAAAAGCAGATTCAGCAATATCAGCATTTGTGTATAAACCTTTAAAAAGTTTTTTAAGATTAGAGTATTTTTCTAAAATTTCTTTATTTTCTTTAAAATCCATCAGGCTTTCTATGTCCCAATCTCGCTTGGTAGCTTCCTTTAAAATATGGTAAATAATGTTTTCAAACAGTACGATTTCAGTGTGAGCGGCAGCATCAGCATCAGGGAATTCCTGCCTAACTAAATCGTACACATGTAAAGCAAAGCTTAAAAGATAGCCTTTAAAATTATATTCTGCAGATTCGTGGGTGGTATCAAAATCACTTTTTTCTAAAGCTTTTAGTTGATTAAGAAATTTTTGGTAGTTAAATATAGCTGAATCACCTGTGGTATGGTCATCGTCATGTTTATCTACGTACCCATTATTGTCTTCTATTACTTCTGCATAAAGTTCTTCTATAGTATCAAATACGCCAGCTACCCTTACTGGAAATTCTGAGTCGACACTGCTCTCGTCTGCTGTATCATCATCTTTAGATTCTGCTACTCCGCCATGAGCCATAATCAACCCTCCAATAAGTTTATATTAATTTCATGTTATGCCTGTTTGCTTTTTTATAAATAACAGTCATAAAGCGATGTGTATTGCCACAATAGGGGAAATCTAGTAAGTCCTTTGATAATGCTGCATCAATCGCTGGGTATAATAGCTAAAAACCAATTGTATTGCCATGTGTTGCGACTAACAACTAATAAAATTTCAATGATTAAAACAATTGCATCACCCATAATAAGTAGTACAGGCCAAGAATTTTAGCGGCGAAGCTTGCTATCCATACAGTTTTTATTAAGGGCTATTTTTCAAGATGCCCGCGCGCAAATAAGGCATTGTCTACGAGCGCATATTTCTGTAGAATAACGTTAATTTTAGCCTGGTTAACTTTTGATGTCTGTAATTACCTTGCCTGACGGCCAAACGAGAGAAGTGCCTAATGGTGCCACTTGTGCCCAATTTGCCGAAGCCATCAGCGTAAGTTTAGGTAAAGCCGCACTAGCCGCAGAGGTTGATGGCAAATTAGTTGATCTCTGTACACCTCTAAATCACGATGCCAACGTACGCATCATCACTAGCAAAGATCCAGAAAGTCTAGAAGTCATACGCCATTCAACCGCCCATTTATTAGCACAAGCAGTAAAGCAACTTTATCCTAAAGCACAAGTAACCATTGGCCCAGTGATTGAAAATGGTTTTTATTATGATTTTGCTTATACCGCTGGTTTTACACCTGAAGACTTAGAAAAAATCACCAAACGTATGCATGAGCTGGTTAAACAAAAAAATCCTGTTACCCGTAAGGTAGTGTCCCGCAACGAAGCCATTGCTTATTTCGAGTCTATTGGTGAAAAATATAAAGCTGAAATTATCAAAAGCATTCCTGAAAATGAAACCTTAAGTTTATACACTCAAGGTGATTTTACTGATTTGTGCCGTGGCCCACATGTACCGAACACAAGTTTTTTAAAAGTTTTTAAACTCATGAGCGTTGCAGGAGCCTATTGGCGTGGAGATTCTAAAAATGAGATGCTGCAACGCATCTACGGAACAGCCTGGCGGACAGAAGAAGAGTTAAAGCAATATATCTTTATGCTTGAAGAAGCCGAAAAGCGCGATCATCGCAAACTTGGTAAAGCCTTAGATCTTTTTCACTTGCAAGAAGACGCGCCAGGGATGATTTTTTGGCATCCAAATGGCTGGATTATTTGGCAAATTATCGAGCAACATTTGCGTTTAGAACAAAGCAAGATTGGCTTTGAGGAAATTAAAACGCCACAAGTTGTAGATATTTCACTCTGGCAAAAATCCGGACATGCTGATAAATATTTAGAAAATATGTTTCTGACACATTCTGAAAACCGTGATTATGCGTTAAAACCCATGAGCTGCCCATGTCATGTGCAAGTATATAATCAAGGTATAAAGAGCTATCGAGATTTACCAGTGCGCTTAGCTGAGTTCGGCATTTGTCATCGTAATGAAAGCTCGGGATCTTTGCACGGCTTATTCCGGGTTCGTAGTATGGTTCAGGATGATGCACATATTTTTTGTACCGAACAACAAATAGAAGCAGAAGTCGCTACATTCATGAATTATGCCTTTAAGATTTATGCGGATTTTGGTTTAACGCAAGTGAGGGTAAAGTTAGCAACTCGCCCTACTAATAAAATAGGTGATGATAGGCTCTGGGACAAAGCTGAACAAGCATTGAGCGATGCACTGATTAAGCAAAATATTACCTTTGAATATTTGCCAGGTGAGGGCGCTTTTTACGGACCGAAAATTGAGTTACACCTTAAAGATTCATTAGGACGCGAATGGCAATGTGGCACTATGCAAGTGGACTTCAACATGCCTATGAGATTAGGTGCCGAATATGTTGCTGAAGATAATACTCGTAAAATACCAGTAATGTTGCATCGCGCCACACTGGGCTCTTTAGAACGTTTTATTGGTATGCTCATCGAGCATTATGCAGGGATCTTTCCAGTTTGGCTTGCGCCTGTTCAACTCGTAGTCATGGGCATTACTGATAAACATCAAGATTATGTCAATAAAGTTGTGCAAAGTCTCAAAGAAAAAGGCTTCCGCGCTAAGGCAGATTTGCGTAATGAGAAGATAGGCTTTAAAATACGCGAGCATAGCTTACAAAAAATACCCTACCAACTGGTGGTAGGTGATAAAGAAATGGTTGACAATACTATCGCCGTACGCAACAAAAAAGGCGAGGATTTAGGTGCAATGGATATAGAACATTTTATAAAATTTTTACAAACAGAAGTAAGCAAATTAGGAAAAATGGAATAAGGAGAATGAGTCATTAGCAAAGAAGATAAAATTCGCGTCAACAAAGATATCCGTGCCCCTGAAGTAAGGCTCGTTGATGCAGAAGGAAAGCAAGTAGGTATTGTCAGTTTAAAAACCGCGCTCGATGCAGCGCTAACAGCAAGCTTGGATCTAGTTGAAATTGTCCCACAAGGCGTTCCACCTGTATGTCGCATCATGAATTATGGAAAATTTCTATTTGAACAAAATAAGCAAAAACAAGCCTCAAAAAAGAAGCAACGACAAATTCAAGTAAAAGAAATTAAATTACGCCCAGTCACTGAAGAGGCCGATTACCAAGTAAAGCTTCGCAATCTCATTCGCTTTTTAGATGATGGCGATAAAGCAAAAGTGACTTTAAAGTTCCGCGGTAGAGAGTTATCACATCAAGAGCTGGGTCTAAAAATTATGCAGCGCATCGAAAAAGACCTGGTCGAACATGCAACTGTTGAACAAGCTGTTAAAGTAGAAGGCAGACAAATGCTGATGATGTTTGCACCCAAAAAGAAAAAATAGATACCAAAATTTAAGTGCTTTCGGTGAAAAATCCTAGGCGATCGCCCAGTTGCAAACCTGGGCCTCCTGGAATATCAAATTGAAAAATCCGCTCGGTGAGCAAAATTACCGTCGAGCCAAAATCAAAATAACCCAACTCATCACCCTGCTTAACAGCAATATTTTGATGCGAAACATCGCGCTTTTGTAAGGATTTTTTTTCAGCTGCAGTAAAATCTATAAAATGATTTTTGATGCCTGCCACCAACATCGCGCCAACCATAATGACAGCAAGCTTTCCAAGGTGAGTATTAAAAATCATAATGAGGCGTTCATTTTTGGCAAAAAGTTCTGGAACATGCGCTGCAGTGATGAGATTAACCGAAAATAATTTTCCTGGAACATACATAATTGTTTCAAGCTGTCCATCAATAGGCATATGTACCCGATGATAATTAAAAGGCGCCAAATATAAAGTTGCAAAGCTGCCATTTTTAAAGAGCGCAGCAAGAGCAGTTTCTTGAGCTAGCAAGCATTCTAATGAATATTCACGCGCCTTAGCTTGAATAAGTTGTCCTTGGGTGATTGCGCCATATTCACTTAAAAGTGCCTCAGCAGGGCTGCATAGCGTTTTGCTAGAATCAAGGGACAACGGAAAGCCATCTGCAAGTTCACGAATAAAAAAAGCGTTAAAGCTTTTATGCGCATAAGGATCTTTGATTTTAGCTTGTTCAAGCTTGATGTTAAAACGCTTTATAAAAGCTTGAATTAAAATATTCTTAATCCACGTTATTTCACAGTCTGCAAGGCGTCCAATAAGGCGTGAAAGCAAATGCTGGGGTAATAAATACTGGCTTAACAAAAAAAATCTTATTTTAAATTTTAAAGACATACGCAAAAACAACTCATTTTAAAAACGTATTATAGCAAAATGCGCACCTCTTGAAACAAGAAAGGTAGGCGCAAACAGGGTCACTAAAAACAATTTGCTTTTAGAGCGTTTTTTGTATAAAATGCTTGCCTCTTTGCTTGCCGGGGAGCCAAAAGGCAAGCTTATACCGAGAAATTCGGAATAATCCATAAGGAGCTTATAAATGAACCATTACGAATTGATCGTGATGATTCATCCAGATCAAAGCGATAATGCTGCGAACTTGATGAATCGTTACAAAGAAATGATTACTAAAGTGGGCGGTAAAATACACCGTTATGAAGACTGGGGTCGTAAATCTCTTGCCTATGGCATTAATAATTTGCACAAGGCGCATTTTGTCCTCATGAATTTTGATTTTAATAGCAAAGATCTCAAAGAATTAACCGATGCCTTACGCTACAGTGATTCGGTATTGCGTTTTATGACCACTAAAACCAAAGGTCCGATCAGCAAGCCTTCTGTAATGATGCAGCCGCGTAAAAATAGCGAACACCAAGGAGACAGAGGATGAGCAATATGCGTAGACGTGCCTGCCGTTTTTCTGATGGCAGTTTAGAAATTGATTACAAAGATATTAATTTATTAAGAGAGTATATTACCGAAGGCGGCAAAATTGTTCCCAGCCGTATTACCGGAACCTCTAGTAAATACCAACGTAAACTTGCTGAGGCAATCAAAAAAGCACGCTTTTTAGCGTTATTGCCTTATTGCGACAGACATAAATAAAAAAGGATAAATATCATGCAAGTTATTTTACGAGAAAAAATTAGAAGGTTAGGAGATTTAGGCGAAAGTGTAAATGTAAAGCCGGGCTTTGCACGTAATTATTTAGTACCCCAAGGCAAGGCAATGATCGCAAATAAAGAAAATTTAGCTCGCTTTGAAGCAGAGCGCGCTGCACTTGAGAAAAAAGCACTCGAAGTGTTCAACGCCGCCAAAGCGCGTGCTGATAAATTACAAGGCATCACTATCACCATCAATGCGAGTGCAGGTGCAGGCGGTAAACTGTTTGGATCAATCGGTACTCGAGATATCAGTGACGCCATCAACGCGACGGGCGTGTCAGTAGAAAAACATGAAGTACGCTTGTCTCATGGTGTAATTCGCCAAGTAGGAGAATATCAAGTAGAGCTGCATTTACACAGCGATCTTGATGTTAACATTAAAGTAGTCGTGCTTCCTGAAGGCGGCCCAGTTCCTAGTGTAGTTTTAGAGGCCTTTGGTGAAACACCTGTAGAAGCCGAAGCAGAAATCGTAGAAGAAATTCAAAAAGAGCAGGGTAAATAAGAAGATCCGCTTTGGGCGTAGCATCCTACGCCCAGCATTTGCGCACCTTAAATGCTTATAGTATTCCCGGGTCAAAAACGTTAAAATAACAGGTCTTAATTTCTAGTCTTCAAGCCATGTCGGAAAAATTTCAAAGTTTTAAAGGTGAGCGCGCTAAAAAAAATAAATTCGAAGATTTTTCGGGATTAAAAATTGCCCCGCATTCCGTTGAAGCCGAGCAGTCCTTTTTAGGCGGCTTGATGATGGATAATTCAGTATGGGATAAAACCGCAGATGCTGTAGCCCATCAGGATTTTTATCGATCTGAGCATCAAATAATCTTTCAGCATATTCAAGAATTAGCAGATAAAGGTACTCCCTTTGATGTAGTAACGCTTGCAGATGCGATGAGCACCAAAGGAATTCTCGATGAGATCGGGGGGTTAGCATACCTTGCCGAGCTTGTTAAAAATACACCAAGCGTTTCTAATATAAAAGCTTATGCAGATATTATCCGTGAGAGGGGGATCCTAAGGCGCTTATTAAGTACAGTACAATCACTCGCAGAATCAATATATGATCCTAACGGCAAATCAAGTGAAGAATTACTTGATGAGGCAGAGCAAAAAATATTTGCAATTAGCGAGCATAGCTTAAAAGAGGATGGCCCAAGCTCAATACGCACTATTATTCCAGGCATTATCGAAAAATTAGATGAATTAAAAACAAATCACAGCAGCATCACTGGCACAGCAACAGACTATACTGATTTAGATCGTATGACATCAGGATTGCAACCTGCAGATATGGTAATTATTGCCGGACGTCCATCCATGGGTAAAACAACCTTTGCCATGAATATTGCTGAAAACATAGCAATGGATAGCCCAAAGCCAGTATTAGTTTTTAGTATGGAAATGCCCAAAGAAGCGTTGATGATGCGGATACTATCTTCATTAGGACGCGTCAATCAATCAGCATTACGTTCGGGGCAACTCGAAGATCATGATTGGAGTAAATTATTTGCTACCGTAAATTTATTAAGCGAACGCATGAATTTATTTATTGATGACAGTGCCGCATTAACACCGACTGACTTGCGCGCACGTGCACGACGACTTGCACGCGAGCATGGAGGTTTACGTTTAATCATCATTGATTATTTACAGTTAATGCGTGTACCGGGTCTATCTGACAATCGGGTGAATGAAGTATCCGAAATTTCCCGTAACATTAAAGCGCTAGCTAAAGAACTGAATGTTCCTGTCATCGCTTTATCACAGCTTAGTCGCAAATGTGAAGATCGCAATGACAAACGTCCCGTCATGTCAGACATCAGAGAATCAGGCTCTATTGAGCAGGATGCAGATATTGTTATGTTTGTCTATCGCGATGAAGTGTATCATCCAGATACTAAAGATAAAGGCATCGCTGAAATCCTAATACGCAAACACCGTAACGGACCAATCGGCGATTTACGTTTAACTTTTCTTGGGCAATATTGTCGCTTTGATAATTATGCGCCGGTAGGATATTAGCGTGAGAGTTGAAGCGTTAATTGATTCTGAAGCACTGCAACATAATCTCGAAGTTGTGCGTCGACTCGTCCCCACAGCAAAAATTTTAGCAATGGTCAAAGCAAATGCGTATGGTCATGAAATTTTATTATGCGCAGAAACACTAGCTGCAGATTTTTTAGGCGTGGCAACATTAGAAGAAGCCTACACATTAAGATTTCATGGCATCAGCAAGCGTATCCTACTCACGCCCGGTTTTCAAAATGAAGAAGAATTAAATCATATTATAGATTTAGAATTAGACACTATCGTACATTATCCGCATCAAGTAGAAATTTTGCAGCATTATCGAGGTAATTATCGTCTGCCGGTGTGGTTTAAATTTAATACGGGCATGCATCGTTTAGGCTTTGCATATGATGAGGCTTTAGAGTATTTACGTCGCCTAGAAAAATTAACGCAGATTGAAATTATTTGCCTGATGTCGCATTTATCGCTAGCAGACCAGCCAAATAACGCGCACACTTTGATGCAAATTGAACGCTTTAAAAAATTCACACAAAACCTTAGTTACCCAAAAAGCATTTTAAATTCAGCAGGCATTATCAACTATCAAGATGCTGCCAACGATATCGTGCGCCCTGGTTTGCTCTTATATGGTGCAAGCCCAGTAGCAACAGGCACGGCTGCAAGCTTAGGGGTTAAGCCCGTAATGACTTTACAGGCCGCCGTATTAGCAAAAGTAAAAGTAGCGAAGGGAGAAAGCGTAGGTTATGGCAATGATTGGACAGCTCCAAAAAACAGTGAGCTTGCTGTGATCGCATGTGGTTATGGCGATGGCTATCCGCAAAAGCCTAAGGCTGGACAAGTATATTATCGCGGCCAGCTTTTACCTATTGTTGGACGCGTCTCTATGGATTTTCTCACCGTTGATGTTACTGCATGTAAACATGAAATTGCTGTAGGCGATATTGTAGAATTATGGGGCAAAAATCTTTATGTCAATGATGCAGCAAAAGCAATTGGAACAGAAGTCTATCCTTTATTAACCAGCATTATGGCCCGGGTAGAAAGAAAAGACGTAGCAGCGCTTTATTCTTACCAGCAAGCACATCAAAAGCTTGCTAAGAAACCCAGTTTTAAATTTAAAAATTAACAACCTAATCCGTTATTATTAACACCAACTCCAGCAATCCCGCCTGCTGCGTCGGAAGGTAAAGGAGTTAAGCCCGAAATACCTAATGATCCTGTTACCTTAGGATGATCTCGTGGTACTAATGCTGGTTGCGTTCTACTAGAGCCAGAGCTTCGTTGACAAGTATTTCCAAAACTTAAAGCTGCAACAAGTTCTTGCACAATAAAATTAAGCATTGATCCCATAGCAAAAGCAGCACCCGCCCCAAGTAATACTGGTGTATTGCCATAAATTTTGCCGCTGACCAACATGCCAAACATGGTTATTAAAAAATCAGCACGTGCTGGTGTTTCTCTACGCGTGCTATATTTGCCTATCAAAGGAAGTACAAAAAATAATCCTAGCAAAAAAGGTACAAAGGTTTGTAGGTCATCTTTAATTTGTGTTGGAGTTTCATACGGAGGTACAAATTTCTTGATGATTGCCATAGTAGGCACAACCGGCACAAGCTCAAGCGCTGCTTTTGCTAAATAAAGTAATGCGGTTAATAAATATACTCTAATTTTTGCACAAGCACGTCCAGGAATATGGCTAGTACTCGATTTAAGGCTTTGAAGCATCCGTTCATAGCGTTTTTGAAGTACCATATTAAGGAACATCGTTTCAAAAAAGATCGCACCTGCCATCAGACCAATTTGTCGAGCAAGAGCACTATGATTAGTAAAGCCATAAACAAATACGCCTGTTGTGACACCTGCCGCAACAGCACCTGCTAAAATTTGAAACAAAGGAGAAGAAAATTCTTTCTTAACAGTTCCGGGAGTGGGATCTAGCAGAATAAGCCGGTCTTCAGCTAAAGTTGGCTGAGGAGCAGAAGCGCCTTGGCATCTATCTATTATAAAGCGAGGAATACTACTAACACTGGTAGCAACAGGATCGATATAGTCTTGAATCATCATATTAACCACCGAAGCAGTGGCAAAAGTTGCACCAGCAGGCAATAAGCTGGGTGCTAGATCATAGGCAAGACCAGCAATAAGCATGCCTATCATGGTAATGCCAATATCTGTCCGCGTTATATGAAGTTTGCGTAACTCATGACTACTCAATTCCGCTGCTTTATTAATCGAAAACACTAAAGCAAAAACCAAAGGCAGAAAAATCCTTAAGCTAAGTATTATTTCTGCGAAACTTTCTTGCGGCGGAATAAGAAATTTAACACCAGCAATCATAGGGGCGATAACGGTAGTTATGTAAGCAGCAGAACCCAAATTTTCAGTAAGATGAACAAGTTTATTATTTTCTAAAGATGGGAATTTTTTATAGAATTCTTGAGCCATCGCTTTTGTAAGTTTATTAAGATAGGGTAAAGCAAAAAATATTAAAAACGTAAGCGTGCTGACCTGTGACCAAGGGGCAGGATCAGACCCCTCGGCAAAACCATTGAGAAAGAGAAACGCCGTGATGGCAGCACCGACACTACCAAAAAACACTTGGTGCAAAAAAGGACCAGGAGGTGCTGGGTTAGCAGTAGAAGTGGGTGCTGGAATCAAAGCAGCATGAGAGCTGGTTGGTAAAAGAGCTGCTCCATCTATTTCAGAATAAAATCCATTATCAGGAGTACTAAAACCGTATTTTCCTGGCACCGTCCCTGCTCCTGCTCCTGGCATATTAACTCCCTTAATAATTAAATTATAAGCTTATTTTTATAGATTTATTATAGATTAATGAGATACATTATATATATTTTTTCCTTATTGGTAAAGGAGTAAAATAAAGTGATACTTTTTCCAAAATAGAAACAATAGCCTTATAATTACTGCAATCAAATATTTTTAATGTAATCGATTAGAATGATCAATAATAATTTAATACCTTTAGCAGAACGCTTACGCCCTAAAAAGTTGGCAGAGGTGATTGGCCAAGCACATTTATTAAGCCCAGAAAAACCATTATATGAAGCAGTTGTACAACAATATTTGCCGTCACTAATTTTATGGGGGCCTCCTGGCGTGGGCAAAACAACCATCGCAGAAATTTTGGCCGAAAGCATCGGAGCACATTTTGTAAAGCTTTCAGCTATTTTAAGCGGCGTTAAAGAAGTGCGAGAAATATTATCTGAGGCTGAACGTCTACAGGCGTTAAATACAAAAGTGGTTTTATTTGTAGATGAGATTCATCGTTTCAATAAAGCACAACAAGATGCTTTTTTACATCATTTAGAAAAAGGTATTATTATTTTAATTGGCGCTACCACTGAAAATCCTTCATTTGAATTAAATTCAGCATTATTATCAAGGATGCAGGTGTACGTATTAAATCCATTAACGCATGAAGAATTAGATCTTTTATTTATGCGAGCAAGTACACAATTTGAAGAGTATAGTTTTGATACAGATAGTAAAGCTACCTTGATTGCCATGGCTGATGGCGATGGTCGACGTCTATTAAACCTTATAGAATTAATAATCGAAGCGGCGCGTGCTAAAAACATAAAAACAATCCATACGGATTTTTTACAAAAACTTTTACCGCAACAATTGCGACGCTTTGATAAAGGCGGTGAGGTTTTTTATGATCAAATTTCAGCGCTCCATAAAGCAGTACGTGGCTCAGATCCAAATGCTGCCCTTTATTGGTTCTGCCGTATGCTCGATGGTGGCATTGATACTCAATATTTAGCACGAAGAATTATTCGCATGGCGTGGGAAGATATTGGACTTGCGGATCCTCGAGCCATCGAATTAGCAATGCATGCCGCCGCCACCTACGAGCGCCTAGGTGCTCCAGAGGGTGAATTAGCATTAGCAGAAGCGATCATTTATTTAGCAATCGCCGCTAAGAGTAATGCCGCTTATCAAGCTTTTAATGCAGCAAAAGCCTTGGTAAAAAAAGATCAATCTCGTCCCGTACCCTTACATTTAAGAAATGCGCCTACAGCGCTCATGAAGAATTTAGGATATGGTAAAGATTATCGTTATGCACACAATGAGACACATCATTATGCTGCCGGTGAAAACTATTGGCCGGAGGGTTTAGCAAAGCAAGCGTGGTATCAACCTACGGATCAAGGTTTAGAACAAAAAATCGCTGAGAAATTGGCGTTGTTAGCAAAATTAGACAAAGAGGCAAATGGTGAGTAAAAAATATATTATTGCACTTGACCAAGGAACCACAAGCACACGCGCCCTATTATTTGATAAAAATTTACAAGAGTTAGCAAGCACACAAAAAACTTTTGAACAGTTTTATCCGGAAAATGGCTGGGTAGAACATGATCCAGAAATGATTTGGCACGACAGCCTCACCGTCATTAATGAATTGCTTGAAAAAACTAAAATTGACAAAAATGCTATTGCCGCCCTAGGGCTTACCAATCAACGCGAGACCACAGTTTTATGGGATCAAGAAACTGGCGAAGTGGTTTATCGCGCTATTGTTTGGCAAGATCGTCGGGGCACAGCATTAATGGAGGATTTAAAAAGCAAGGGGCTGGAGCCATGGATAAAAGCTAAAACAGGCTTGCTTGCTGATGCTTATTTTTGTGCAAGTAAAATCCATTGGGTTTTACAAAATATTCCTCGTGCAAAACAATTAATGCAGCAAAAACGTTTGCGCTTTGGTACGATCGATGCCTTTTTAATTTGGCGCTTTACCGCCGGCCAAGTACATGCCACAGATATTACCAATGCTTCGCGTACTTTGCTATTTAATATTGCACAACAAACTTGGGATCATGAGTTATTAGAATTATTTAAAATCGATCAAAGTATTTTACCCATTGTAAAAGATTGCGCTGCTGATTTTGGTGTCATCGATCATCAATATTTTGGAATTGAAATTCCCATTCGCGGTGTTGCAGGTGATCAACAAGCAGCGGCTATAGGGCAGTGCTGTTTTGAAAAAGGCATGGCAAAGTGCACTTATGGAACAGGGGCTTTTTTACTACAAAATACCGGCAATGAAATTATTGCGTCAAAGCAATTGATCAGCACAATTTTATACCGCATTCAAAATCAAATAGCTTATGCACTTGAAGGCAGTATTTTTATTGCTGGTGCAGCGATTCAGTGGTTACGCGATCAACTACATTTTTTTAAAAATACCGATGAAATAGAAAATTTAATGACCCAGCTATCCGATAACGGTGGTGTTTATTTTGTTACAGCATTAACTGGGCTCGGAGCGCCTTATTGGAAACCTCATGCGCGCGGTGCAATCTTAGGGCTTACTCGCGATACACACGCCGCGCATATTACACGCGCAGCACTTGAGGCCGTATGCTACCAAACTCGAGCATTGCTCGCTGCCATGGTAGATGAAGGTGCTACAAGTTGTCAGCATTTACGCATTGATGGTGGTATGACTGCAAATAATTGGTTATGCCAATTCCTGGCCGAACAACTACGAATTCCTGTAGAGCGTCCAAAGATAATTGAAACTACCGCGCTTGGGGCTGCCTTGCTCGCAGGCCTAGGAGTAGGGTGGTGGCCCGATATTGCAAGCGTGCAAAAACTCTATCATTCCGACCGAATTTTTACTGCAAAAAACTTGCCAAATTATGCTGATGAGCTGTATAATAACTGGCAAAAATCCGTCGAAAAAATTGTCTAGGAGTGTTGATGAAGGATTACGCAAAGTTTGCAGGTACAGCGCGAGAAGAGCGTGTTGTGGAGCGAACAGCGCCACAACCAAAAGCCAATTTAATTCATAGCGCCAAAGAACTGCAAACAAAGGAAGGCCAAGAGAATAAAAATATTTTCAGTATTTTTTTAATTTTATTTATTCTTGCTGCCGTAGGATATGGCATCATCCATCAATATTTTTCAAATCATCATTTTGCAGGCACACATGCCAGAACAAGCAGTGGGATGCAAGCTAGAAATAATAACGCAACAGGCGCTCAAGATAACGTCCCACAATTTGATTTTTATACCGTACTACCCAAAGGAGCTACTGCAAACGACCAGGCAACCGCCGCCACCCCTAACGCAGCAGCGAACAATAATACATCAACTTCATCTGCAGCTACATCAGCTGCCCAGGCTGCACCAAGCGCCCAAGTATCTGTACCTGTACCGCCCCCAAAACCACAAGCACCAGTAACTACAATTAATGTTTCTGCAAATAATGCTGCTAAATATTATTTGAATGTCGGAGATTATACGACTGACAGCGACGCGCAGCAGATGCTTTCACAGCTCTTGCTTTTAGGCGTTCCTGCTTCAGTAGCCTTAAAACAGAATAATAATAATACTGCATATGAAGTGATCGTGGGGCCTTTTGCCGATCAAGATGCTATGAGTGTAGTTAAAAATCAATTGAGCTCACATCAAATCAATACTACGGTCATTCAACAATAACAACGCACTTGAAGATACACATTTTGAAACATATTAAGCATTAATAAATTGTGTTTTAGTTCCAAACCATCGTGCTATTAAAGCGCTTACAGATTCTGGATGGTGTATTTGCATGAAATGAGCAGTCTCATTAACGGTTTTAAGCATGGGTGCATTTCTCATTAACGAAGCTAAGCGAAAATTCACCCCCCCCGTTTGTCGCGTACCTAAAAACTCTCCAGGCCCACGAATACGTAAATCTTCTTCCGCTAAATAAAAACCATCATGATGATCGCGCATAAGTAACAAGCGTTGATAACTGGTTTTTCCCATAGGCGCTTGATAAAGCAACACACAATAACTTTCTTCCGTGCCGCGACCTACCCTGCCACGCAATTGATGCAATTGTGACAAGCCCATGCGCTCAGGGTTTTCAATGACCATAATCGAAGCATTAGGTACATCGACACCTACTTCTATGACGGTGGTAGCAACCAATAAATCTAATTGATGCGCTTTAAACGCTGCCATAATTTTAGATTTTTCTGCTGTTTTCATGCGTCCATGTATTAAACCAATAGCAAGGTGAGGCAGCTCTTTTACTAAACGTTGGTAGGTCACTTCTGCAGCTTCCAAATCAGTAACTTCTGAGGCCTCAATGAGTGGGCAAACCCAATAGACTTGCTTTTTTTGTTCACAAGCTTTAGCGATGCGCGCAATTAGGGCATCACGTTTTTCTTGGCTAAGCAATGAGGTTTGAATAGGCTTGCGTCCTGACGGAAGCTCATCGATAGTCGAAATAGCTAGATCTGCATAAATAGACATTGCTAAAGTTCGAGGAATAGGCGTTGCAGTCATAATTAATTGATGCGGCATAAGCCCAGAAACAGCGCCTTTTTGTTGTAAACTTAAGCGCTGACTAACGCCAAACCGGTGTTGCTCATCAATGATCACTAGGCCTAAATTTTTAAAAATAACATCTTTTTGAATTAAAGCATGCGTGCCAATCACTATGTCATAAGCGCCATTTTTAATCTGTTCATAAATTAACTTTTTATTCTTAGCTGTTAATTTTCCGGTCAGATAAGCAACTTGAATTCCAAGTCGTTCAAATAGCGCAAACGTTTTAAGATAATGTTGTTCTGCCAAAATTTCGGTAGGCGCCATAAAAGCGACTTGATATTTTTGACCAATAGCCAATAGAGCACTTAGCTGGGCAACTAGAGTTTTTCCCGCACCAACATCTCCTTGTAATAAGCGCAGCATAGGTCTAGTCACCGCCAAGTCTTGCTTGATTTCATTAAAACAACGCCATTGTGCTTGTGTGGGCTTAAAAGCTAACAAATTTAAAAAATTATCTACTAAGTCATCCATGCTAACAATATTTGGTGCCAAAGTGGTGTTCGTTTGCTGCTGCTTCAGCGCCAATCGATGCGCTAATAATTCTTCAAAACTTAAACGCTCTTGTAATGGATGGCGCATGTCGTTCAAAGATGCTAAAACTTCAGCCGTGGTAGGTTGATGTAAGAAAATTAAAGCCGCATTAATATCAGCCCAATTAAATTTTTCTAATATTTTTAAAGGCAAAAGTTCCGGCAACGGTTGTTGCTGAAGATGCTTAATTGCCTGTGCAATAAATTGTCTTATTTTTTGGTTATTGAGTCCTTCTGTCAGAGGATAAATAGGTTCTATGTGCGCGGTAGCCGGTATTGATAGCTCCGTATTTAATAAAGGTTCTTCAATAAGTTCGATCCGTGGATGAATCATTTCCGCATAACCAAAATTTTTACGAACATCGCCAGTCACACGCACCCAGTGGCCAGGACTTAAAATTTTTTGTTGATTAGGATAAAAATGAAAAAATTTTAAAAGCAAATTTTCACCTTGGCAATCTAGCATTGCAGTTAACATGCGCTTACGACGTTCTTGTACAATTTGTTCAAGAACTTTTCCTGTGACTATAGTTTTATCGCCCGGCTCCAAATGCGTGAGTAGGTTACCAACTTTATGCATTTGATAAAGGCGTGGCATAAATAATAATAAATCAAATAGCGTATAAATTTCGAGCTTAGCAAGGCGCTCAACATAAGCAGGACCAATACCTGCAATGTGACTAACAGAAAAATTATAAACACTATTCATAGTTTGCTAGAGTTAAGCTAACTGCCTTTAAGTGGCCATTGTACTTTAAGGGCATCTCGAAAAATAGATGCTTTTGTCTTCAAATTGGTTCAATTGATTTGAGGCCCAAGTGTGCATGGAGTGATGGGATTGAGAAAATCAGAAGTAAGAGGGATATAAAAAGAGCTTTATTTAAAAAGCGCACTCACTTTTGAAAAAGCAAGTTCTGCAAGGGTATTGTCATTTTTGAGCATATTTTGATCGCGCTCTAAGCTCCTTGCTAAACGTAAAGCAATTTCTATACCGATAGAGCGGCCATTTTCCTCGCTCCGCAAAACTAGGTCCTTAATAATTTCTGCAGGAAGCTGAATACTTAATGTCGGATCACAGGTGGTCACAGGAATTCTATAGCTTTTCATGGTTAACCTTTTAGTAATTTGTTTTCAACTTTAAATTTACGCCTTTAGAAACACGCTCGCAAGCGTATTTAAAGAAATAATTAACAGGCTAAAATAGCCTGCTAAAAATGTTAACTAATTAATAATATTATTCATCATAGTTCAAAAACAGCTGTTAAAAAACAATGTTTTGAAGTACGATGGACACAGCATTAATTCTAGCTTTAGATGACAGTACAATGAAACATCTTCATTTCCTAGGCATCTGCGGGACCTTCATGGGCAGCTTAGCAGTGCTTGCACGGGCTTTAGGCTTCAAGGTAACAGGGTCTGACATTAATATTTACCCTCCAATGAGCACCTACTTAGCAATGCAGGGTATAGAAATTATCAATGGCTACGATGCAGATCAATTATCAAACAAATTTGATGTGATCATTGTTGGCAACACCATGAGTCGAGGTATGCCTATTATTGAAGCTCTGTTAAATAAACAACTAAGTTTCCTTTCAGGCCCAGATTTTTTATATCAATATATTTTAAAAACTCGCTGGGTCCTAGCAGTGACAGGTACACACGGAAAAACGACTACTGCCAGCATGTTAGCGTGGATTTTAGATTATGCTGGATTAGCGCCTGGTTTTTTGATCGGCGGATTACCACAAAATTTTGGAATTTCTTCAAGACTTGGTCAAAGCAATTTTTTTGTAATTGAAGGCGACGAATACGATACTGCTTTTTTTGATAAACGTTCTAAATTTTTACATTATTGGCCTAAAACTCTGATCATGAATAATTTAGAATTGGACCATGTCGATATTTTTGAAAATTTAGCAGCCATCCAAAAACAATTTCAGCATTTAATACGATTGATTCCAAACGAAGGGCAAATTATAGTAAACGCAGAAGAGCCGAATCTTATTGAAGTACTAAAAAAAGGAATATGGTCGCCACAAGTCAGTTTTGGAGAAAAACACGGTGACTATACGCTAAAATTTTTAAATACAGATTTCAGTACATTTGAAGTATTTTTTCAAAAAACTAAAATTGCAGAAATAGCCTGGGATTTAATAGGAAAACACAATGCCCTTAATGCCCTCGCAGCCATTATCGCTGCTAAACATGTTGGTGTTGCTCCAAGGGTGAGTGCTGAGGCATTAACACATTTTAAGAGTGTTAAGCGGCGCATGGAAATACGCGGAGAAATTGCAGGAATTAAAGTATATGATGATTTTGCTCATCATCCTACCGCGATCAAAACAACCATTGAAGGCCTACGCAAAAAAGTAGGCCACGAACGAATCCTAGCCATTTTAGAACCACGCTCCAATAGCATGAAGCTAGGTCAATTTCAGAATGAATTATGTAGTGCAATGCAAGAAGCCGATCATATTTATATTTATGATTCAGCAAATTTTAACTGGCTAAATCATAACACTTTCGAAAAAAGCATTAAACCCGTAGAAATTATTAATGATTTAAATGCGTTAGTGGATCTGATTGTAACGCATACCCGAGTGCGCGATCATCTATTAATCATGAGCAACGGTAGTTTTAGTGGAATTCATGAAAAATTAATAAATAAGCTAAGCAAACCTAACTACTAAGCCAGGTTTCAATAAGTAATGCTGCTGCAAAAGCATCTACTTTTTGACCTCGCTTCATGCTCGTCTGCCCACGAATGTGCATAAATTCATTTTTAGCTGCAAAAGTACTCAAGCGCTCATCTACACGTAATACTGAAAGCTGAAAGCGCTGCTCTAATTCTTGCGCAAAAATTTCCGCTCGTTTTGCCATAGGCGAGATGCTATCATCCATATTAAACGGAATACCTACCAATAAAACATCAGGGCGCCAAGTATTAATAAGCGCAGCAACTTCAGACCAAATAGGAACCCCTTCTTGCGCTAGTAAGGTAGTTACAGGCGAAGCCGTACCAGTAAATTTTTGCCCAACAGCAACTCCAATTCTGCGTAAACCAAAATCAAAACCTAGAATTTTTGCAATATTAGAACTCATGATTCAATTAAACCTTGACGGGTAAAATGATCTATAATCTGAAAATGATCATCATGCAGCCGAGCTGCAAGTTCAGGCAATTGCTCTAAGGGCACCCAAAAAGCATGGGCTGCATCATCTTGACCAGATACTGCCGGGAGCGTTGAGACCTGCAAATTAAATAAACCCACATGGCTCACCACGCGACCAATTTGCGACCTTCCTGGATAATCAAAAACTCGAATTTGACGTAATGCCTTCTTTAATTCTATAAGTGTACCCTGAATATTTGTTTCTTCTAATAATTCTCTCATTAGTCCTTGCTCAATCCATTCACCAGGTTCTAAAAAACCCCCTGGCAAAGCAAGCAGGCCTTTACCTGGTGCATGTTTGCGCTCAACAAGCAATAAATGTTTTTTACAAATTACCACCGCATCAGTAGTAACAAAAATAGGCGGGTAGGGGGTGTTTTGCCAACTATTTTTATAAGTTTGAATAAATTGCGCTTCAGCACATAGCCAGGCATAGCCAGGTGTTTTTTTAAATTGCATTAAAAATTCCTGAGTGGGAATAGAAAAATTTATAGCGTCTATTTTTCCTGTTAATAAATATTCAAGGCGTAATGGCGTTGCACTAATATTTTCGTAATTATCAAATTCAAGATAAGACCATTGGGGAAATTCTTGTAAATAATAGCTCGAAACATCTTTAGTATGGCCACATAAAGTAATTTGAATAGCTTCTGAAAGAGCTTGGCTGACAACTGCTCGAACCAGTTTACACCAATAGGCTTCATCATAAAAAACATCAGGAACAGCAACAATATGAATACGATCTTTATAAGCAACAAGGTTTTCTTGTAAAAGATAAATTCGTTCATCAACAGTAAAGGGGTTAACAATAGAGCGAGCACGATCGGCCGAGCCTAGCACGATAACCAAATGTTCAAAAAGAGACAATGCTTTTCTGATTAAATAATGATGTCCCTGATGAAAGGGTTGAAAGCGACCAATAATGACCCCTGCAGTAGGCATTTTTACATTGCGTCCAAGTATGTTTTTCAATATTATATCCGTAAACTATTATACAGCCTAATAGATGAATAATGAACATATTTTAATCATCGATGACGAAGCCGGGATTCGGCAATTAGTAAAAATATTTCTTGAGCGCCATCATTACGTAGTTTTAGAGGCAAGCACCGGCAAAGAAGGCTTAGAAATATTCATTCAAGAAAAAATTGATTTAGTAGTCTTAGACCTGATGTTACCCGATGCTTATGGCATCGATATTTGTAAAAAGATCCGCGAGCAATCCGAAGTGCCTATCATCATGCTTACTGCTGTACAGGGCGAAACCAATATCGTTCTAGGTTTTGAAGCAGGCGCTGACGATTACGTTGAAAAACCTTTTAGCCCACATGTTTTGCTATCGCGCATTCAAGCCGTATTAAAACGCCGCCGCGCAGTAGAAAAAAAAGAAATTCCTGAGGCAGGAGAAGATCATACTCCCGGAAAAGTAACTTATCAAAAAGCCGTCTTAGGTCAATGGATTTATTTTCCAGCCGAAAAATGCGTAAAACATTTAAGTGGCAAAATGGTCTTTCTCACAAAAAACGAATGTTTGTTATTAGAATTTTTTATTAAACATGAACAAGAAATTTTAAATCGTGATCGTATTAGTATGTTATTACGACTTGATATTGATGATCCTGAAAGTCGTGCTATTGATGTGCAAATTTCTCGCTTACGCAATAAATTAAAAGATAAAAGTAATAATAATTTAATTAAAGCAATTCGTAATAAGGGCTACCTTTTATCAGTGCCTGTACGCTTAAGCTAGGGAACTTATGACTTATTTGATAGATTCGCATTGCCATCTTGATCGCTTAGATCTCAATGCTTTTGGTGGTTCATTAACAACTTTATTAAAAGAAGCTGAAAAATTCGATGTAAAACGCGTGCTCTGTGTTGGTGTCGATCTTGAAAATTCCAAGACTGTTAAAGAAATTGCGCAGCAATTTACCAATGTTTATGCAAGTGTAGGTCTGCACCCATCAGAAGATAAAGGCGAAGAAGCTACAGTTGAGCGCTTAATTGATTTAGGCACTGATCCTAAAGTGGTTGCGATTGGTGAAACAGGCTTGGATTATCATTATGAATATACCTCGCAAGAGCTGCAACAAGAGCGCTTTGTAATCCATATTAAAGCGGCACAAGCCCTCAAGAAACCGCTGATCATTCACACCAGAAAAGCTGAAGATGACACTTTAACCCTATTAAAAAAACACCAGGTGCACGCAGGTGTTTTTCATTGCTTCACCGAAAGCTATGAAATGGCTAGCGCAGGCTTAGATTTAGGTTTATATATTTCTTTTTCAGGAATCATCACTTTCAAAAATGCTGAGGCCCTAAGAATGGTTGTTAAAAAAATTCCACTTGAACGAATTTTAGTTGAAACCGATGCTCCTTATCTCACACCTGTGCCTTATCGAGGCAAGGCAAATTTCCCAGGTTATACGCGCCTAGTAGCCGAGTGCATTGCCGGCTTAAAGGGTATAAAATATGAAGAAGTCGCAGAAATTACCACACATAATTTCATAAACTTATTTAAATTAGAGGGGACATGATACTCATGAAGAAAACTTTAAAAATAATATTATGGATTATATTAGCGTTCATTATTTTATTGGGTGTAGGTGCCTTGGCTCTGGTAAAATTTGTGGATCCTAATGACTTTAAGCCTCAAATTGTTGCAGCGGTAAATAGTGCAACAGGACGACAACTAACTTTAACGGGCAAATTAAGCTGGAGCTTTTATCCCGAGGTTGGCATTCATGTAGGCGCAGCATCTTTAAGCAATCCACCAGGCTTTAGCCAAAATATTTTTGCTCAAATTGATTCTGCAAATTTAGCGATAAGTTTTTGGGAGTTGATGCAAGGAAATATTAATTTCAGCGAACTCAACTTAAATGGATTAAAAGTATACTTAATTCAAAATCAAAATCGTAACAACTGGACTTTCAGTACGAATAGTCCACAAACAGCAACAAATAATACTAAATCAACATCCTCAGCAACAACAGGCAAGAGCCTTAATATTGAAGCCATAAGCATCAATGATGGTGAGATTATTTTTGATGACAATCAAACGAAAAGCCATTACGCATTAGAGAATATAAATTTGAATGCCAATAATGTGGGACTAAATCATACTTTTCCTATAACCTTAGCAACCAATTACAATATAAATCAAAATATCACCGGCAGCTTAAAGGTCAACACCAAAATAAATTTTAATCAAAAAACACAAAAATTATTATTAGAAGATTTAGGCGTAGCAACAAATATAAATTATCCTACAACAAACAATAAACTGCTGCTAAATAGTAATATTTCAGGGGATATTGCCGTTAATTTTAACAATCAAACCATCAACACTAAGCAGCTTAATTTTGCATTAAATCAAATTTTAAAAGGGCAAATTACCAATTTACAAGTTAATAATTTTACAAATCCAAAATTTTCTGGCAACTTAAGCACAGCAGTATTTTCATTAAAAGATTTATTAAATTCTATAGGAATAACTGATATAGCCATCGCCAATAAAACTATATTGAATCAAAGCAATTTACAAACACAATTTACAGGAACTACAAACTCATTAAATTTAAATAATATTATTTTTAATCTTGGAGCAAGTCAATTAAAAGGCACCATAAATATTAGTTCATTTATGCCCATGAGCCTTTCTGAAAATTTAATCTTGAATCAACTTGACGTTGCAGACTATGTAAATATTAAAGGTGCACGCTTGCCCATGCAAGGAATTACAAGCAATGGCACACTTCATGCTTCTTCAAGAGCGACATATCCTCGTGCCTTAAATGGCAATATTAATTTAAAAATCCAAAGTATTATACTTAAAGGTTTTGATTTAAATGCTTTGATTAAGAGTTTAGGCGATACGGCGAATAGCCTAAAGAATTTACAGCAAGCCGCTGTGGCTACAAGCCAAGTACAACAACAAATGCAGCAATTAATGAATAACTCAAACATTAATCCTAATAATGGTGCAAGTACCGATCTAGGGGCACTAACAGCGCAACTCCAGATTCAACAAGGCGTGATTACTACGCCCGTAATGCAACTTCAAGGTCCTACCATAATGGCCAGAGGTAGCGGCAGCATTGATCTCGGAGCTGAAAATATAAACTATGAATTAGATGCAACAATGCCTAGCAGCAATAATACATTTATTAGAAGCTTAGTAATTCCCTATCAAATCCAAGGAAACTTTAATAATATTTCTCAGGGTTTAAATTGGGTCTCTTTAAATGCACAAATTCTAAAATATTTATTAGTAGAAATCTCGAAAGGAGTACAGGGCACAGTCACGCAAGTACTACAACAAACAGTAAAACAAATCCAAGTTGGGGGCCAAGGAGCGGCAGACATTGGTAGCACTGCTGCCAAAGCTTTGAATTCATTGCTTGGAGGCCAGGGAAATTAGCCATGATTAATAATTTTTATGAGTAAACATCTCTTTAAATCTACTTCACTAGTCGGGATTTTAACTCTCATTACCCGCATTGCCGGTTTCATGCGAGAGAATATCTTTGCTATTATTTTTGGTGCAACCGGCGAAATGGATGCTTTTGTAATTGCTTTTCGCATTCCTAATTTTTTGAGAAAAATTTTTGCAGAAGGTGCTTTTTCACAAGCATTTATCCCCGTATTAACTGAAGTGAGAATCCAAAAAAATCATCAAGAATTATCAGAGTTAATCGCTCGAGTATCTGGAACTTTAAGTATTATTTTAATAGGTGTTACACTTCTTGGAATATTTGGATCAACCGCTTGGGCTGCTTTATTTGCACCTTCTTATCTGAAACAACCAGATAAATTTATTTTATTAAACCATTTATTAAAAATTATGTTTCCTTATATATTTTTTATTGCGCTGACGGGACTTTATAGTAGCGTACAAAATGTCTTCAATCGCTATGCTATACCCGCGGCAACTCCTTTAATTTTAAGTTTATGCATGGGTTGGGCTGCTGTCAGTTTAACACGTTACTTTCCTAATTATCCTATTGAAGCTGTGGCGTATGGCATACTTTTAGCGGGGTTATTGCAATTATTAATTCAATTACCTTTTATTTGGAATTTACGCTTGTTAGTACGCCCTAAATGGGGCTGGCATGATATGTATGTTCGCAGAATTGTAAAAATGATGCTACCAGCACTTTTTGGAGTTTCGGTTGCACAAATTGGAATGTTGATTGATAGTATGTACGCTACTTTTTTACCTACAGGCAGTGTTTCTTGGCTTTATTATGCCGATCGCTTAATGCAATTTCCTTTAGGTGTTTTTGGCATCGCCTTGGCCACTGTAGTAATGCCGCATTTATCTAGGCAAATTGCGGGTAGCAATATTGACGAATTCAAACGCTCTATTGAGTGGTCATTAAAATTAATTTTTTTAATTGCTTTGCCTTGTGCTGTAGGACTAGCAGTCCTCGCAGGCCCTATCCTAGTAACCTTATTCGAATACGGCAAATTTAATTATCAAGATATGCTCATGACTAAAGAAAGCCTTTGGGCTTTTTCTGCGGGATTATTTTTCTTCATTATGGTAAAAATTGCCGTCTCTGCTTTTTATTCACGTCAAGATATGAAAACACCAATGAAAGTAGGCATCTTTGCAGTACTCACAAATATTATTTTAAATTCAATTTTGATTTTTCCACTGAAACATGTAGGCCTCGCCTTAGCCACTTCAATCGCAGCTATGGTAAATACCTTGACCTTGTTACTCATTTTAAAAAAGCAAAACATGCTAAGTTTTAGCCCAGGATGGACAAAATTACTAATCGCTATTGTTGTTGCAAATGCAGCAATGGCTTATGTAATTTTTATATTACAAGGTCAATTAATAAATTGGATTAGTTGGCCAGTATGGGAACGTGTTTTACATTTAACTTGTTTGATCATTGGTGGCGTTGGCGTTTATTTTTTAGTTTTATGGCTTTTGGGTATACGCAAACATGACTTTATAATGAAGGATACCCATGTCATCCCTCATTAAAAAAAATAAAACTACTGTAGTTACTATTGGTAATTTTGATGGCGTGCATTTAGGCCACCAGGCTATTGCAGCAGCAGTTGTAGCGGAGGCTAGAAAAAATCAAGCTATCAGCGTTGTTGTTTTATTTGAACCCCATCCAAAAGAATTTTTTTTAAAAGAGCTGGCCCCGCGGCGCCTACAAGGATTACGCGATAAAATAAAAATATTAAAAAATTTTGGCATAGATGAAGTAGTATGCCTAAGATTCAATAAAAAATTTGCGAACCTAACACCACAAGAATTTATAAAAGTTATATTGCGCCAAAAGCTACATGCAACAACTTTAGTTTTAGGCACAGATTTTTGCTTTGGAAAAAATCGCAGCGGTAATATTGCCACACTCAAAGAGGCCGGTTTTAAGCTCATAGAACTTCCTACTGTTAATTACCATAATGCTAAAATTAGCAGCACCTGGCTAAGAGAAACCATACTCATGAATGATTTTCGCTTGGCAGAAAAATTAATGAACCATCCTTATATTATTTCAGGGCATGTCATCCATGGCAATAAACATGGGCGCTTGCTCGGATATCCAACAATTAATCTTCCTCTTAAAAGCAATATCGTACTCCATGGTATCTATGCTGTACATGTTAAATTGGCCGACAAAATTTATGAAGGTGTTGCTAACGTAGGACGACGTCCTGCGCTAAATCCGCTACCATATCCTTTGCTAGAAGTTTATCTATTTGACTACCATCAAGAATGTTATGGTGCCATTGTTGAAGTTATTTTCATAACCAAAATTCGTGAAGAACAAAATTTTGATACCGTAATAAACTTAAAAATACAAATCGGTAAAGATGTAGAGCTTGCAAAAAAATTATTGATGAAGTTTGCCTATGTCTAAAATGCTTAAAACTGTTAAAGACTTTGTACACTATGCCATTCAACAATTTAAACAACATCATGTTTATTATGGCCATGGCACAACGAATGCCAAAGATGAAGCCTGGTGGTTGGTTCTCGGTTTTTTAAAATTACCACTTATAGAGCGTGAAGAATTTTCTGAAAAAATACTAAATCCAACAGAACAACAAGCTTTATTATTACTAATTGAACGACGAGCTAAAGAAAAAATTCCTGTGGCCTATTTGCTACAAGAAGCCTATCTACGTGGCTATAAGTTTTATGTTAACAAAGATGTTTTGATTCCACGCTCTCCCATTGCTGAATTAATAGAACAGCGTTTTGCACCCTGGTTTCCTAGCAATAAGATTGCACATAATATTCTAGATTTATGTACGGGTAGCGCTTGTTTAGCAATTTTATGTGCGTATTATTTTAAAGAAGCACAAGTAAATGCAAGTGATATTTCGCCAGCAGCGCTCAGAGTAGCAGAAAAAAATATTAAGCAGCATCAACTAGAAAAAAAATTAACGCTGATTCAATCAGATCTTTTTGTTAATATACCCAAAAAGCGCTACGATATTATTATAAGTAATCCACCTTATGTAGATGCAAAAGATTTAAAAACTATGCCAGAAGAATATCATCATGAACCTAGGCTCGGTCTAGCCGCTGGAGAAGATGGTTTGGCTATTGTCAGAAGAATTATAAATCAAGCTAAAGAATATTTAACCAACGAGGGATTATTAATCGTGGAAGTGGGCAACAGTCAAACCGCATTAATAAAAGCATATCCCCAGTTACCTTTCATCTGGTTAGAGTTTGAATATGGTGGCTCCGGGGTATTTTTGCTACATCAAAAAGATTTAAAAAGAGGTTAAAATGCAGCAGGTAGCACTTATAGGCATGCGTGGATTGGTAGGTTCCGTATTAATGCAACGCATGCATGAAGAAGGTGATTTTAAAAACTTTGAGCCACATTTTTTTTCTACTTCTCAAGCTGGAAAACCTACACAACTTCTTGGTTTTGAGCATCATCGCTATCAAGATGCCTACGATCTGCAAGCTTTAAAAAATTATCCTATCATTTTAAGTTGCCAAGGAGGTGCTTATACTGAAAAAATATTCGCACCATTACGTAAATTATGGAACGGTTATTTTATAGATGCTGCATCAACCTTGCGAATGCAAGAAGATGCTATGATCATTTTTGATCCAATCAATGGCACCGCATTAAAAGAGGGGATACACAAAGGCATTAAAAATTTTGTGGGCAGTAACTGCACGGTCAGCTTATTGTTATTCGCACTTAATGGTTTAATTAAAGAGGATTTAATTGAGTGGCTCACCGTCATGACCTATCAAGCTGCTTCCGGTGCAGGTGCTGAAGTCATGCGAGAATTATTATTACAAATGTATGCAATGACAGCACCATTAATTCACGATTTGCAGATACCCGAAAAAAACATGCTTACGCTTGAACGTGCAGCAACAGCAATACAGATTTCTAAAAATTTACCCACAAAAGCAACCTTGAAGCCGTTAGCTGGAAATTTATTGCCCTGGATTGATAGCGATCTTGGAACAGGCGTAAGTCGAGAAGAAGCAAAAATGCAGGCTGAAGCACAAAAGATTCTTAATAAAAAAAATATAAACATGGATGGTTTATGTGTGCGTGTCGGCACTTTACGCTGTCACAGTCAGGCTATTACCATGAAATTAAAGCGCGCGCTTAAAATTGAAACACTTATTGAAATTTTGCGAGCAGACAATTCATGGATCAAGGTTGTTGAAAATACTAAAGATGCAACTTTAAATGAATTAACGCCGATGGCAATAACTGGAACACTAACAATTGCAATTGGTCGCTTACGCAAATTAAATGTTTCCGATGAAATTTGGAGCGCATTTACTATAGGTGACCAATTATTATGGGGCGCTGCTGAACCACTGCGAAGATTTTTAAAAATACTATTAAATGAAAAACGAAAATAATGATGACAACATATTTATTTTATGACCTAGAAACGTCTGGCTTAAATCCTTGTTTTGATCAAGTATACCAATTCGCAGCCATTCGCACAGACTTAGAATTAAATAACTTAGAAGAAATTGAAATTGAAGTAAAACCCACCTGCGATATTATCCCAAGCCCTATGGCTATGGTCACGCATCAAGTTCCGATTAGCAAACTTCTGAAAGAGGGCGTAAGCGAGGCACTTGCCATTGAAAAAATCCACAAACTCTTCAATCAGCCTGGTACTATCAGCTTAGGTTACAACACATTAACTTTTGATGATGAATTCTTGCGATTTAATTTTTATCGGCATTTATTGACGCCTTATACGCATCAATTTAAAGATAATTGTTGCCGAATGGATCTTTATCCGATGTTAATTTTTTACTATCTTTATCGTCCAAAGTGTTTAAATTGGCCTGAGATCAATGCAAAAATTTCTTTTAGGTTAGAGCATTTAAGTAGTCATAATCAGTTGGCAGACGGCCAAGCACACCATGCAATGGTTGATGTACGCGCCACACTAGCATTGGCAAAGTTACTAAAACAAGCAGATGCAGAAATTTGGAACTATCTCCAAGGATTTTTTAATAAATTTACCGAACAAGAGCGGCACGCAAACTTACCTGAAATAAAAATCTCAGCCAATTCATATAAAATTGGGCTCATGATTGATCCCAAATTAGGAAGCAATATAAATTTTCAAGCTCCCCTAATAAATTTAGGTTTACATCGGCATTATAAGAACCAAAATTGTTGGCTGCGCTTAGATCGAGATTTAACTCAAAGTACTACAGAAAATATTCTTGAGCATACCTGGGTCATTAACAAAAAATGGTGCGAAGCTCCTTTTATTCTTCCATTAAAACCAAGATTCATTCGTTATGATGATCAAATAAATAAAATTTTAGAAAATAATTTGAAATTTTTAGCTGCACATCCAGAATTATTAAAAATAATTATTGAACATTATTTAGAATACAAACACCCCATTCAGCCCAACACTGATATTGATGCCATGCTCTATCAAATGGGCTTTATGAATCCTCAAGATGAATTTTTAACTAAAAAATTTCACGAAGCCACACCCACAGAAAAAATTAAATTAAAAAATAATTTTACTAATCATGAATTACAAGGTCTTGCCGAACGTTATTTAGGCCGATTTTATCCTGATATGTTGAGTCAAAAAGAAAAATTAAAATTCATGGATTATTTAGCAATAGTTTACGAGCGTGAAGATATACAGATTACTGATTACAAATGTAAGCCAAAAGCTTTAAGAAAAGCCATTTTAAAAGAAATTGCTTTATTAATACAAAACGAAAATTTTAGCGATGAACAATCATACTGTCTAAAAGATTTACAAAACTATTTAGAAGCGCTAACGATTAATCATTAAAAAGATGACCTAAACGCTCTTGTTTACTTTTAATATAACGTTCGTTTTCAGGAAGCGGTGGAATAATCAAAGCCTGACGCTCGACATCAAAACCTGCCTCTTTAAGTGCTTTAATTTTAAGTGGATTATTACTAAGCAAAATTAATTTATTAATTTTAAAAAACTTTAACACATCAACTGCATCATGATATTCCCGCGAATCAACCTCAAAACCTAATTTGAGATTAGCATCAACCGTATCATAGCCTTGTTCTTGCAAAGCATAGGCGCGAATTTTTTCACTCAACCCCATGCCACGACCTTCTTGTGATAAATAAATAAGTAGGCCACTGCTTTGGTTAATAAGCTCAAGGGCTTGATGCAGTTGTGGGCCACAATCACAACGTTTAGAACCAAAAATATCACCAGTAACACATGAGGAATGAACTCGTACCAGAGGACGCTCAGAAAAGGGTGCTTTTGCAAGCACGACCACTTCTACTTGCTTATCATCTTTAAAGACATGAATATTAAAATTACCATAAATAGTAGCAAGTTGCGCAACGCTTATTGGCTTAATCATATTCCCAAATCCTCTCCTTTTTTGACCAAGTGATGATTTTACAAAATATATCGGCTCAAGTCTTCATTTTCAGCCAAATTTTTTAAACTTGCATCTACATATTTAACATCAACCTTAATAGTACTGCCACCTTTATCCGAAGCTTCAAAAGAAATTTTTTCAAGCAAATGTTCTAACACTGTGTGCAAGCGCCGAGCGCCAATGTTTTCAAGCCGTTCATTGACTTGCCAAGCGATTTCTGCAATACGTTGAATTGCTTTTTTATCAAATTGCAAAGTTACTTTTTCCGTGGCCATTAATTCAACGTATTGTTTAATTAAAGAAGCTGAAGGCTCGGTAAGAATTTTATAAAAATCCTCCGTAGTCAAACCTTTCAACTCTACACGAATAGGTAAGCGTCCTTGTAATTCCGGAATAAGATCAGAAGGTTTAGCTAAATGAAACGCCCCCGAGGCAATAAATAAAATATGATCCGTCTTAATCATGCCATATTTGGTAGATACGGTCGAACCCTCAACCAAAGGTAATAAATCTCTTTGTACACCTTCGCGAGAAATATCAGCACCTGAAACTTCGCCACGGCGGCAGATCTTGTCTATTTCATCAATAAAAACAACCCCATTTTGTTCAACATTTTCTACTGCTTTACGCTTAGTATCATCTTCATTAATTAATTTACTTGCTTCTTCATCGATCAACAAACGTCGAGCTTCTTTTATTTTCATTTTACGCTTTTTGGTGCGCTCTTTATTAAGATTTTGAAATAAATCTTGCAATTGATTAGTCATTTCTTCCATACCAGGAGGTCCCATGATTTCCATGTGAGAAGAGGGGACAATGAGATCAATTTCAATTTCCATATCTTCTAAAGCACCTTGACGTAGTTGGGTACGGAAAGTTTCTCGTGCAATAGATTTTTCTTCAGAACCTTGATCTAGGATTTCTTTAATTTCATTAGAAAAACCAATATGGCTGCCTACTTTTTTACTCTTTAACGGTGGAACAATCGCATCTAAAATTCGCTCCTCACATAATTCTTCAGCACGATGCTGCACACGCTCTTTAGCTTTTTGTTTTTCCATTTTAATAGCAACTTCAACAAGATCTCTGATAATAGATTCCACATCGCGGCCTACATAACCTACTTCAGTAAATTTTGTAGCTTCAACTTTAATAAAAGGCGCATTAGCCAATTTTGCTAAACGTCTAGCAATTTCAGTCTTACCTACACCAGTAGGACCAATCATCAAAATATTTTTTGGAGTAACCTCAAGACGAAACTCATCAGGTAATTGCATCCGGCGCCAGCGATTACGCAAAGCGATAGCAACAGCACGCTTTGCTTCATTTTGTCCAATAATATGTCGATTTAATTCATGAACAATTTCTTTGGGCGTCATCATAATTTTGTTTCCTTTCATTTCAATAAAAAATTAGCGCATGGGATTTAGAGAATTTAAAAATTAATTATTGCTGGCTATCTGAACTAATCTCTTCAATGGTAAAATTATGATTTGTATAGATACAAATATCAGCGGCAATATTCAAGCTTTTTTCTACAATATCTTTTGCCCCTAATTTAGTATTTTCAACTAAAGCGCGCGCTGCAGAGCGAGCAAAAGCAGCACCAGAACCAATAGACATGACGCCATATTTATCTGCTGCCATAACATCGCCAGTACCTGAAATAAGCAATGTAGTTTGTTTATCAGCAACCAATAACATAGCTTCTAAACGCCGCAAAGCACGATCAGAACGCCAATCACGCACTAACTCTACTGCAGCACGCTCAAGATGGCCTTGATAAGCTTCAAGCTTAGCTTCAAAGCGCTCAAAAAGGGTAAAAGCATCAGCAGTAGCCCCAGCAAAACCCGCGATAATTTGATTCTTATAAAGCTTACGCACTTTACAAATATTATCTTTAGCAATCATATTGCCCATGGTTGCTTGCCCATCACCACCAATGACTACCTTATTGCCACGGCGAACCGCAAGGATAGTAGTACCATAAAGCAGATTGTTTTGTTCCATAAAATTTTCTCTTAAGTTATTAAATAAGAAATGGAGACAAATTAGAATATTTCAAGGGGGGTATTAGTATTGGAGTTTTTGACGTATAACCAAACGCTCACCTACATGAATATGCGAATGCGCATCTAAGTTATTCCACTGCATCAAAAGGAATAAACTCACATGATATTTTTTAGCAATATGTGAAAGCGTATCTCCTGGATTTACTACATAAGTAACATTGGTATAAGCAGAAGTCCTATCACGAGGATATTTAAGTCGCTGACCATATTGGATCTGATCATGAGTTAAATGATTATATTGTTTGAGTTTAACAATACTTACACCTGTTAAACGACTTACGCTATCAAGAGTATCTCCTCGCCGCACAACATAATAAGCATAAGTTCCCTGCGCTTGAGTAGTATAGTAATAACGTTCAAGCCCAGTTACACCAGGATTAGCAGCACAATTTTGCTCAAAGGTATTAACCTTATCAATAGGTAAATTCAAAGTATAATGGCCCCGAGAAACAGGGGGCGTTACCCCATGAACAAAGCCAGGATTCAAAACTTTTAATTCTGATTCATTCATCCCAGCAAATTTTGCTGCTTGGGATAGACTCATTTGCTTGGGAATTTTTGCAGATGCTACCAACGGAGTATTTTGAATATCAGGTAAGACTACTCCATATTTTGCTGGGTTATTAACAATAATAGCTAAAGCTAAAAATTGTGGGACATAGTTTTCGGTAGCATAGGGTAGGCGCAGTGACCAATAATCTAGGGGCAGCCCTAAGTTTTGATTACGTGCCACAGCATTTTGTATGGTACCTTCTCCTGCATTATAAGCTGCAATGGCAAGCAGCCAATCACCATTAAAATAATTATAAAGATATTTTAAATAATCTAATGCTGCATTCGTAGATTCAGCAACGCTCATACGGCTATTAAACCAATAATTATCAGTAGTTAAACCAAAACGTTTTGCTGTTTGTCGCATCAATTGCCATACGCCCAAAGCACCGCAATAAGAACGTGCATAAGGCCTAAAGCCACTTTCAACAATAGGCAATAATGCTAATTCAGTAGGAAGATTTTTTTGTTGAATATCTTGCACAATCGTATAAAGATAAGGCTTAGCTTGAGTAGTAATGGCCAAAATTAATGCAGGATTTTTTGCATACATTTGTACAAAATACTGCACCCGCGGACTATTGTAATAATGATTCATAGTAAATCCAGCACGAATCACATCCCACAGGGAAGTATATTGACCATTAATCATCGGACCTGAAGTTTTAATAGATTCTTGATCTTGCGGTACTGAAGGGGCTTGAGGAAGCACTTTATTGTTGATATCTATCTGAGGTGCGCTAGTTTTATTTTTTAAAGATTCTTGATCATGAGCACAGCCAATTAAACTTAAAATACCTAAGCACAAAAAGAACAATCGTATAAGCTGACCAAATCTCTGCATTATTATTTCCAAATTTTGAGTAAAGCGCCTATAATAAAAAACTTGCAACCTAAAATCATACTCGAGACCCTATGGCAAAGCAAGAGCGATTAGCCCTATTTTTCGAAAAAGAAAGCACAGCCTTAATGCACCTAACCCAGGGTTATCAAGGGTTTGCAGGGCTCCTGCTTTACCAACATACGCAACCAAATTTACTAAAAAATCAGGTCAAACATTGCTTCTTTGCTTCAAATCAAAATACTGAAAAAATTGATTGCACAATTGATTATGCACAACAGCCTTTTGCTAATGAATATTTTGATATGATTATCCTTTACCATATCTTTGATGAAATCGATCAAATTCAAGAAATATTATTAGAAGCCAAAAGAATTTTACGTCACGATGGCATATTACTAATTAGCGGCTTTGAAAAAAATAGAATTTGCGCACGTGCGCTACAACAGGAATTTTCACAAAAAAAACATCTTAACACTAAGTATTGTAGTATTTTAGAGATTCAATCTGCGCTTAATGAATTACAATTTAAATTAGAAGCGTCACATTTCGATTTTTGTAAGAACTCAACTATAGAAAAATACTTAAAGCATATTGTACCTTTTTTGGGTACTGGATTTTGGATTAAAGCACAAAAAGAATTATTGCCGTTAACCCCTTTGAACGTGGAGAGTTGGCAACTAGAATCATTGTTAACACCAGTTGCAGCACGTCCTGAATATTCCACACCACAAAAACAGGTAGCTCATAAAACTTATGAGTAAAGTACAACTTTTTACAGATGGCGCATGCTCAGGCAATCCGGGACCAGGTGGATGGGCCTATCTCTTACGTTATAAAGATTATGAAAAATTAGTTTCTGGTAGTGTGGCTAATACCACTAACAACCAAATGGAATTGCTAGCAGTAATCGAAGGCTTAAATGCCTTAAAAAAAACCTGCGAAATAGACATTTATACAGATTCACAATACGTCCAAAAAGGTATTAATGAATGGCTACCCAAATGGCAAAATAACGGCTGGCGTACCAGTCAAAAAAAAGCTGTAAAAAATCAAGAGTTATGGCAAAAATTGGCAACAGCTGCAGCAATTCATAAAATTGAATGGCATTGGGTAAAAGGCCATAGCGGGCATCCTGAAAATGATCGTGTTGATGCCGCAGCTTGTGCTGCCATAAAAAGGTAAATAAATGCGACAAATTATCTTAGATACTGAAACTACAGGTTTGAGTCCAACAACGGGAGATCGCATCATCGAAATTGGTGCCATCGAATTAATAAATCGCAAACTCACAGGAAAATATTTACACTTTTATTTAAATCCCGATCGTGTAATTGCGCAGGAAGCGATAAAAATCCATGGTCTCAGCAATGAATTCTTAATCGATAAGCCACGCTTCTTTGAAGTTGTTGCTGAATTGATGAATTTTATTACTGGGGCAGAGCTCGTGATTCATAATGCTGAATTTGATATAAATTTTTTAAATTATGAATTATCGTTACTACGAAGAAACACTTATAACACTATTCATGATCACTGCCAAGTTATTGATACTTTGGCTTTAGCACGACAATTACATCCAGGCCAACGCAATTCTTTGGATGCTTTATGCAAACGCTATAATATCAAAAACTCGCATCGAACTTTACATGGCGCATTACTTGATGCTGAGATTTTAGCAAATGTATTCTTGGCAATGACAGGAGGACAAGAACAATTATTTGCTTCAGAGGCTCAAACGGAAAAAGAAACTGAAATTACAATCTCCACTCAAGCATTTTCGGAACATTCATTAAAGGTCGTATACGCAACAGAAGTAGAGTGCTTAGCACATACACAATATTTTTCTAAAAAAAATAAGCTTGCCTAAAATTAAAAATGAATATCGACTATTTATTCATAATAACTTTTTCAAGGTAATGAATATTGGTGCCACCACTAATAAAACCAGGATCTTGTAAAATATGTTTGTGCAAGGCAATATTAGTTTTAATCCCATCAATAACTAATTCATTAAGAGCATTACGCATACGCGCAAGCGCGATGGTTCTCGTTGGGCCATAAGCAATGACTTTAGCGATCATAGAATCATAATTAGGTGGAACAGTATAACCAGAGTAAATATGTGAGTCCACACGAATACCCGGACCGCCAGGAGCATGAAATAATTTTATCGTACCCGGACAGGGAATAAAAGTATCTGGATCTTCAGCATTAATACGACATTCAATTGCATGGCCATGAAACTCTACATCTTTTTGTTTTAAAGTAAATTTTTCACCTGCAGCAATGCTAATTTGCTCTTTAACAATATCAATGCCAGTAATAAGCTCAGTTACTGGATGCTCAACTTGGACACGCGTATTCATTTCAATGAAATAAAAACGCTTATCTTCATAGAGAAATTCAAAGGTACCAGCACCACGATATTTTAATTTTTCACAAGCCTTCACACAAATATGGCCAATTTTTTTACGTTGATCTTCTGTAATACCAGGTGCGGTAGCCTCTTCAATTACCTTTTGATGTCGACGCTGCATTGAACAATCGCGTTCCCCTAAATGTACAGCATGACCACGACCATCACCTAAAACTTGAATTTCGATATGCCGAGGGTTTTCTAAAAATTTTTCCATGTAAACCATGGCATTGCCAAAAGCAGCTAAAGCCTCAGCCTTAGTCATGGCAATAGATTCAATAAGAGTTTCCGGCGTACGCACAATACGCATGCCTCGCCCACCTCCACCACCAGCGGCTTTAATAATAACTGGATAACCGATTTTTTCAGCAATCTTATGGTTTAATTCTTTTTTATCACCCAAAGGTCCACCTGAACCGGGAACACAAGGAACACCAAGCTTGCGCATGGTATTAATTGCCTCAACCTTGTCACCCATTTTTCTGATGCTGTCCGCACGAGGACCAATAAAAGTAAAACCACTATTTTCAACACGCTCTGCAAAGTCAGCATTTTCAGATAAAAAACCATAGCCTGGGTGAATAGCACTCGCATGGGTAAGTTCTGCTGCACTAATGATTGCTGGAATATTTAAATAGCTCTCTTTAGAGTTCGCAGGACCAATACATACAGATTCATCAGAAAGCAATACATGTTTTAAACTGCGATCCACAGTCGAATGTACAGCAACCGTACGAATATTTAATTCTCGACATGCCCGCAAAATACGTAAAGCAATTTCACCGCGATTTGCAATTAAAATTTTTTCCAACATAAGATTTTACCTTTGGTATTCTTGAGTTAGCATTTAAATAATTTACTGTATAATAAATAAGGGTTGATCAAACTCTACTGGTTTACCGCTTTCAATCAAGATAGCTGCAATAGTACCTGCATGGTCTGCTTCAATGCGATTCATCATCTTCATAGCTTCGATAATACAAAGTGGATCACCTACTTTAACCTTATCACCCACTTTCACAAAAGGAGGGGCATCAGGTGCGGATGCTGCATAAGCAGTACCAACCATAGGTGCTTTTACTACATGCCCCTCAGGTTGTGCTGGAGAAGGAGCAGTCACGGCAACAGAAGCTGGTGCAGCAGCAGGCGCCACAACAGGCTGTGGGGGAGCAGGAACTACGAAGGTTTCAGAAGCCAAGGTCTGACGCCGTAAACGAATAGTTTCGGTTCCTTCGCTAATTTCAATCTCAGATAAAGTAGATTTTTCCATTAAACTAATTAATTTTTGCAAATCAGCAACATTAATTTTCATAAGTTTAATATCCTATTTTTTTATGAGTTAGTTAGTCACGATAAACAATTGTAAATGTTAATGCAAGGGGAAAATTTACTCCAGTATATACCGAACGCATTTCAAGATGCTTCACCTACATCCCTTTCCCTTGAGGTCATTCATGTGCCTAGTTTTCAGCGGCAATAGCAATGACCTAAGGAGAATTCACATTTTGATGTACGAATGGTATATACCAAATATTGCTAACATAAAAAAACACAGTAATGTTATTATTAATTTAACAACAGCAACCTCAGCATGGCCAATATCTTAAGGATAAAAATAACAATGATTCAAAAAAAAGAGCTGCATAATATTGATGGCTTACTAATTTTAGATAAGCCCAAAGGCGTTACTTCAAATTTTGCATTACAAAAAATAAAACATTTATTCAAAGCTAAAAAAGCAGGTTATGTCGGAACTCTGGACCCTTTTGCTACTGGTATGTTAGTCATTTGCTTTGGCAAAGCAACCAAATTAGTTGATCGTTTACATGAGCAACCTAAATCATACGAAGCCACGTTAAATTTAGGCATTACAACCGAAACTGGTGACACCGAAGGCAAGCCCACAGCACATAAGCCAATCCCAGAGTTTAACGAAACTTCTTTAACAAAAATATTACAAAAATTCACTGGGGATATACTACAAACTCCTCCAATGTATTCCGCAATAAAACATCAAGGACAAGCACTTTATAAATTAGCACGCCAAGGCAAAATTATTGAACGCCCCCCCAGATTAGTTAAAATTCATTCTTTGAAAATAACCAAGTATACACCAAGTGAAATAGATTTTGAGGTCACTTGCGGTAAGGGCGTTTACATCCGAACTCTAGGTGAGGACATCGCAATAGCACTAGGAACCTGTGGACATTTGACTAAATTACGACGTACTGCAAGTGCAGGATTTATCGAAGGAGACATGTTAACTCTAGAAAAACTAACAATGATAAATCCTAACGATCTTACAACGTTTTTAAAAACAGACCTAGACATTAAATAGCGAGCTCTTTAAAATGTTTTCATTTTAATATTTAATCAAAAGGAAAAAACATGAGTCTTACCGGAAAAGTAGCTTTGATTACAGGAGCAAGTCGTGGTATAGGTCAAGCCACTATGTTAAAACTTGCAGAGCAAGGAGCTTATGTTATAGGAACGGCAACAACTGAGAAGGGCACAGAAGCAATTCATAATGTATTGGCCCAAAAGAAATTAATAGGTGAAGCTGCCTTACTTAATGTCAGTGATCCAAATAGCATAGAGGTTTTATTCAAACATCTTCAAAGCACACAAAAACAGCCTCATATTTTAATTAACAATGCTGGGGTCACGCGTGATAATTTAATGTTACGAATGTCAGAAGAAGATTGGCTTAACGTCATTAACACTAACCTTACTTCTGTATTTCGCTTATCTAAAGCCTGCTTACGTTTTATGATGAAAGCTGAATGGGGTCGTATCATTAATATTGGTTCAGTAGTAGGTACTACCGGCAACCCAGGACAAGCAAACTATTGTGCAGCTAAAGCCGGCCTCATTGGTTTTTCAAAAGCCCTAGCACAAGAAATCGGCTCTCGTAATATCACTGTCAATGCTGTCGCACCAGGATTTATTGAAACAGATATGACCAATGAATTAAAACCTGAGTATCGAGAAATTTTGTTGGAACGCATTCCACTAAAACGTATTGGCAAACCAGAAGACATTGCGGCAATGGTTGCATTTTTAGCATCTGATGATGCCAACTATGTTACTGGACAAACCCTGCACGTCAATGGCGGCATGGCAATGATATAATTTAATGCTAATAACTGGAAAAAATCATGGATAGAACACATTATTGTGGTGCACTTACTGAATCTGATATTAATAACACAGTGATCATCTACGGTTGGGTACATCGTCGTCGAGATCATGGAGGAGTCATATTTTTAGATGTGCGCGATCGTGAAGGTCTATTACAAGTAGTTTTCCAACCAGAAGCGGCAGAGATTTTTAAAATTGCTGAGCGCATCCGTAATGAATATGTAATTAAAGTGCAAGGCTTAGTGCGCCTAAGACCCGATAATCAAGCAAATTCAAATTTAAAAACCGGACAAATTGAAGTAGTTGGCAAAGCACTAAGCATTCTGAATGAATCTATTACACCGGCATTTTTGCTTGATGATTATCATCAAGTTTCAGAAGAAGTACGGTTGAAACACCGTTATTTAGATCTACGCCGACCAGATATGCAACAGCGCATAATTAAAAGAAGCATGGTGGTACGCGAAGTAAGAAAATATTTAGAGCATTTAGGTTTTATTGATGTTGAAACGCCCATGCTCACAAAAGCAACTCCCGAAGGCGCGCGTGACTATCTTGTGCCTAGCCGAGTACATAAAGGTGAATTTTATGCCTTACCACAATCACCACAACTATTTAAACAACTGCTCATGATTTCAGGCTTTGATCGTTATTATCAAATCGTACGTTGTTTTCGCGATGAAGATCTACGTGCTGACCGTCAACCTGAATTTACTCAAATTGATATTGAGGCCTCCTTTATCAATCAAGAGTGGATCATGGATATGGCTGAAGGGATGATAAAAACAGTCTTTAAAAATATTTTAAATCTTGAATTTAAAAATTTTCCAAGAATGAAATACCATGAGGCAATGTATTTATACGGCAGCGATAAACCCGATTTACGCATACCACTAAAATTTACCGATATCAGTACCCTCGTAAAAGATTCTAGTTTTAATGCATTTAAAGAAGCTGCTCAAGATAAATATGGTCGCGTTGTAGCACTAAAATTACCTCAAGGCTGTGAAACACTTTCACGCAAAGCACTAGATGAATATGGCGTATTTGTAGGTCAATATGGCGCTAAAGGTTTAGCATATATTAAAATAAACGATAGAACGAAAAATCTTGAAGGCCTACAATCACCATTGCTCAAGTTTTTAGATGCTGCAACAATCTTAAAAATTTTAGATGCTACAGAAGCAAAAACTGGAGATATCATATTCTTTGGCGCGGGCCATAAAAATATTGTCAATGCTTCAATGGGAGCGCTACGCCTTAAATTAGGACATGATTTAAAATTACTAACTCAAGAGTGGGCACCTTTGTGGATCACAGATTTTCCAATGTTTGAACAAGATGAAGCACGTTGGGCGGCAGTGCATCATCCATTCACTGCACCCAACATTAAAGATATAGATGAGTTAAAAGATCCAGAAGCATTAACCGCACACGCTTATGATCTTGTCCTCAATGGTTATGAAGTGGGTGGGGGATCAATTCGAATCCACGACCAAAAATTACAACAAGCAGTATTTGATTTATTAGGTATTAATGCCGTAACTGCTCAAGAAAAGTTTGGCTTCTTGCTCAACGCTTTAAAATGTGGCGCACCACCACACGGCGGAATTGCATTTGGTTTAGACCGTCTTGTCATGCTAATAACAGCAACACAAAATATCAGAGATGTTATCGCATTCCCTAAAACACAAACGGCACAATGTCTATTAACACAAGCTCCAGCAACGGTAGAGCCAAAACAATTATTAGAGTTAGGTATAAAAATACAAAATATCAATGCTACAAAAGTTGATATTTAAATTTTTCAGTTGCTGCAACGAGCGCATTCACAATAGGTGGTTCAGAAGCAGAATGCCCTGCATTAGGAATCATAACAAGCTCTGAACCTGGCCACACCTGATGGACTTCATAAGCAGAAATGGGTGGACAAACCATATCATAACGACCTTGAATAATAATACAAGGAAGATGTTGTATGCGTTGAATGTCCCTTAATAAATTTTTAAAAGCATCACGCTGATAATAAAAATATTCAAATTCTAAACGCGCCAGAGCTAATGAATTATCATGATTATATAAAGTTAATGGCTCAGGCAATAGCGTTGACAAATTACTTTCAAAAGTAGCATATGCGTAAGCAAAATCTTTTTGCTCAGCTAAAGTTCCGTTGTGATAAATTTTTTCCATATTGCGTAACATATCTTGGTAATGAGTCGCTTTACATACCATTGCTAATTTTTGCCAATGTTCTGGATAAAAATATCGTACGCCTTCTAAAAACCATTGGATTTCTTGTTCACGCATTAAAAAAATACCACGCAAAATAAACCCAAGACATGCAGTCGGATGCGCTTCACCATAAGCCAAAGCTAAAGTACTGCCCCACGATCCACCAAAAACCAACCAACGTTCGATATTAAAGTGCTGCCGCACAAGCTCAATATCGGCAATTAAGTTTACCAAAGTATTGCCACGGGTTTCAGCAAAAGGCTTTGAACGACCCGCACCACGTTGATCAAAAAGAATAATATGATAAACCGCAGGATCAAAAAAACGTCGATGCTTAGGCTGGCAACCTGCTCCCGGTCCCCCATGAAAAAATATAACTGGAATTCCATTAGGATTACCACAAGCCTCGACATAAAGCTGATGAAGCTCATCGGCTTGTAAATAAAAATGCTGGTAAGGTTCAAGCGCTGGAAACAAAAGCTACTCCATTCTAACTAAAATTGATAACTTAAACCCACTTTTATTTGTGCTGAAGCCGCATTAAGAGAAGGATAATCAATCGCACCATTTTTAATAACGCTATTCCAACTTCCTGGGCTATGCCCATAGACATAAGTAAAATCAGTAAATAAATTTAAATTGTGCGCTATATAATAACCTAAACCTAAAACACCAATACATTGAAAAGTATTTTTGGTTTGACTACCCGAAATAACAGCACCTTGAATATTTGTATTATTAGCAAATGTATTTTTTTGCATGACATAAGCTGGTCCCGCTTTAACAAAAACATTAATGCCGTTTTCCCAAATCGTCGTAAAAGTTAATAATGCGGCAATGGCACTTGAAGTTATCTCAGCATTTCCATTAACACCACTCGTATAATAAGATTGACCATTATCAAAATAATCAGCTTCAAGGCCCGCGATAGTAAAACTATCAAGAGCCCAGTTGTAACCTAATCCACCACTCCAAGTAAAATAACTGCGTTTAAAGCTACCTCCTGAAACAGTAAGATTGCTATCAGGAGTAAATAAAATACCTCCACCTAAATCAGCAGTAATATATACGCCTGGTTGTGCAATCTGGACAGGTGCCGCATAAGTATAAACACCCAAAAGCAACAAGCCACTTGCAAATATTTTTTTCATAAATATTTCCTATTAGTTATTTATTACTAGTGGCTGTTGGACTTGAAGTAGTTGCTGTATTTGCACTTGCAGGTAAATTTAACCATTGCGTTTGATTATTGGTATCAGGTGTAGATGTACCAGCAGGCATAGAAGAATTAGCGCTTCCTACAGGAGTTGCACTTTGGGTACTTGTAGGAGTAGTAGTTGTTTGCGTGTTTGAAGACGCTGGAGGATTTGGAGCAGCTGTGGATGAAACTTGCGAGCTTTGTTGCATATTAATAGCCGGTAAAGGTACTTGTGCAGAAAGCGGGGTAGCAGGAGCAGCATTTGCTTTGTATTGTGCGCTAAGACTAGCTTCGCTCGCTTGCACTTCTGCCGCGGGCCCCGAAAGCTGAGGGTATTTTTGCCAATCATTAAGATCATTGCTACTGCTAATTGACGAAATAGTAACTTGGGCTGTTGCCGTATTTTTTCCAGGGCTCCAAGGTTGTTGATAAACAAAAGTAACATTCGTCATTTGGGGTGCATCATAAAAACGTGGATCGATAGCAAAGTTAAAAACAGCAACACCACCCACACCCGTCATTCCTTTTTTAGCAGAATTAGGAACGTAGCGATAATTTTGTAAACTCAAAAGGTCATGATCATAATATTGCACAAACCATTGGTAACCCGTAGTTGCATTTGCAGCTAAAGTAACATCAACCATTTGTTGATTAGGCTGTAAACGAATATTTGCAGCAGGTATAACGGCATAACTCTTAACACATAAAACCACACCCATTAAAGCCAACACAGATAACGCAATTTTTTTCATTTTAGCTTCCTTATGAAAGTTTAAGGTCAATCGCTATAATATACCAAACACATTTCAAAATGCGAATTTAATTTCACTTTCTTCTCAATAGGAATGAAATTAAGTTCGCATTTTGAAATGCGTTTGGTATAAACAATTTTCATTATAATCAATAATAAAATTCTTGCTCAAAAATACCTATATTTTTGAGTATTGTCAGTACCAACTGAGACGGCTATAATACAACCCAAAAGCGCAACAGGAAGTTATATGAGTTGGGTAAAAAAAATCATTCCCGAAGGAATTCGCACCGAAGCCAAATCCACAGAAAAAAAAGTCCCTGAAGGTGTCTGGGAAAAATGCCCAAGCTGTAATGCAGCACTTTATATGGCAGAGCTCTCTGAAAATTTATTTGTTTGCCCAAAATGCAGTTATCATTTTCGTCTCGGAGTACGCGAGCGTATCGCACAACTCATGGACGAGCATTCAATCACAGAGCTAGGAAGCAATATTTGGCCTATAGATTCGTTAAAATTTGTAGATACCAAACCCTATGCTGATCGTTTAACACAAGCACAAAAAAAAACAGGCGAAGCCGATGCCTTAGTAAGCGTTACTGGAACGATTGAAAACATCAAGGTAGTTGGCAATTTTTTTGATTTTGAATTCTTAGGAGGCTCCATGGGATCCGTTGTCGGAGCACGCTTTATATACGGATTAAATTACGCTCTAGAACACAAATTACCTTTAATTTGTCTCTCTGCAAGCGGTGGAGCACGGATGCAAGAATCTTTATATTCATTAATGCAGATGATTAAAATCAGCGCGGGACTTGCTAAATTACGCACAGCAAAATTGCCCTATATTGTGATTCTGACCGATCCCACCACTGGCGGAGTCTCCGCAAGCCTGGCAATGCTAGGTGATTTACACATTGCTGAACCTAGAGCCTTAATTGGCTTTGCTGGCCCTAGAGTTATTGAACAAACCGTACGTGAAAAACTTCCAGAGGGCTTTCAACGCAGCGAATTTTTACAAGATAAAGGCATGGTAGATTTTATTGTTGATCGCCGACAATTAAAAAAAACCTTGGCACGCTCTTTAGCAAAATTGCTTAAACTTCCTGAAAGTAAATCTTAACGCAAACATGTCACTAAATGTTTGGTTAGAAAAGCTCGCAGCAACACCGCATTATACCAACATACCCGCACCTACACGCCTACAAGAAATTCTAACACGTCTGGAATTAAAAAAATCTTTTTTTATGATTACCATTGCAGGTACCAACGGCAAAGGAACTACCGCATACCTACTTGCAAATTATTATTACCAGCAAGGCATGAAGGTAGGCTTATTTACCTCTCCACATTTACATCAATTTAATGAGCGCATTTGGATTGCGGGACGCTATGCCACAGATGAAGAGTTAAGTACAGCATTTGAAAAAATAAAAGCTGCACAACAAGACACAGTGCTAACCTATTTTGACTATGCATTTTTAGCAAGTTTACTACTTTTTAAAAAACATAAAGTAGATTTAACATGTATAGAAGTGGGAATAGGAGGGCGCTTAGATTCCACTAATGCTTTAGATGCCGACTTTGCCATAATTACCACCATAGATTTTGATCACATGGCGCAACTCGGCAACACAAGAGCAGCAATTGGTTTAGAAAAAGCCGGCATTATGCGTCCCAACGTACCTTGCGTTTGCGGTGATTTAAATACACCAACAAGCATCAAAGAATATGCCAAAAATATCCAAGCCAAACTTTTTTGTCGCCAGCAAGACTTTACGATTATAGAGAAAAAACATTACTGGTCCCTAAAAACCACTACCAATACGGTAACCAATTTAATTTATCCCAAACATATACCTTCACAAAATGCAGCAACAGCACTGATGAGCATTTTAAAGTTAACATCGTTAATAAAGGCTCCATTTGATTCCGAACTTTTTAATAAATTATTAGATACTTTAAGTGTTCCTGGACGCATGCAGATCGTTAAACAACAACCACAAATATTGGTAGATGTTGCTCACAACGCTGAATCAGTATGCTATCTTGCTAAAACTATTTCTATAAGGAAAAAGCGGGGCAGTACATATGCTTTATTTTCCGCACTTGCAGATAAAGATATCGCAGCAATGCTCAAGCCTATAACACCATTGATAGACTATTGGTATCTTTATGCACTAAAAAATCAAAGAGCAGCATCATTAGATCAATTAAAAAAAGAAATCTTATTTTTAAACCCTACAGCAACAATCAAGATCATCAAAAACCTAGAAGATTTAATTATTGGCCAAAGCTCTACTTTACAAAAAGAGGATCGTTTAATTGTATTCGGATCATTTATCTTAGTAGATGATTTTTTAAAAATAGCGGACTTGCACAACATTAGGCCTTAATTTAAACTGAAAAAAATTCAAGGAGCAGAGGAAAATGCTACAAAACCTTAATTTCGTAGATTACATTATTTTGGGCTTACTGGGCGTTTCAATTTTTCTAGGGTTCATTCATGGCTTTATCCGTAGCATTCTTTCAGTTTGTGTATGGATTGCAGCTTTTTTTATCTCTGCTTTTTATGGCCCTCATCTTGCTACTACTTTTTCATTAGTTACAAACAATCCTGAATGGCAATTATGGCTTTCTTATGGCACCGTTTTTATTGCTGCTATTATTATTGGCTTTGTCGTTAAATTAATTTTGAATTTAATACTCACTGGCGGTAATACAGGAATCTTAAATCGTTTTTTTGGTGCTCTTTTTGGTAGCATGCGTGGCGCCTTGATTGTAGCATTATTTATTTGGTTTGCGATTTTAGCAGGAATGAATCAGACACCAGCATTCGAAAATTCAAGGTTGATTCCTGTATTTACTGATCTGGTTACACTCCTAGAATCATGGTTTCCCCAAATCAATCAACAAGCCCAAACCACACTAAATTCTATAAACCCAAATCCTCAAATAGGAAACAATACTCAAAGCATGAACCAGGCCCTAGCATCTCAAAACGCAAAGTCAGGTTCTGGATTTAGTGATTTGGTCACATTCGTAAAATCATGGCTTTCCAAAATTAATTAGCAGATCTAAGCACACTAAAGAGCAATTTCTTGGTGCCTCTAAATTCTATTTTAAAAATATTCAATCAAATTCAAAATTTACACCATGCCTAATGAACAGAGTTAAGGGCATAAGTTAACACTTTATTTATATATTCATGAAATAAATTTTTATCTACAGCTCTACCAAGCTCATATAGGGTTGTCGGGCTAGTAATATTTATTTCAGTAATACAACCTCCAATAATATCAAGACCCACCAAACTCAAGTTCTCTTTCTGGATAAATGGCTTGAGCTGCGCACATATATCTAAATCACGTTTTGATAGATCATCAAAAGCGTACGAACCACCAGCGGCAAGGTTAGCTCTGATTTCTCCCGCTTTCGGAGTACGCACTAAAACTTTAGTAACCGGCTCACCATAAAATAAAATAATTCTTCGATCCCCTTGAGTAAGTACTTCGGGTAGATATTTTTGTGCAATAACCGGACGCTTACCGTGTTGGGTTAAGACCTCACACACCACTGAAAAATTAACATCTCCAGCCTTAAGATGAAACACATTAGCGCCGCCCATGCCATCTAATGGTTTTATAATAATTTCCCCATGTGCTAACCAAAATTTACGAAGATCTTCTTTATTTGCTGAGACGACGCTCAAAGGCATGAGTTCAGGAAAATTAAAAATCACCAATTTTTCATTAAAATTTCTTAGTGCTTGAGGAGGGTTGGTGACATATACACCTTGATGCTCCGCTCGATCCAATAAATATGTCATAAAAACATAGTCGATATTAAACGGTGGATCTTTTCTGACAATAATTACATCCATTTCAGCAAGAGCACAACTACTGGTCAAACCTTGTTGATACCAAATAGGTTTTGATAAATCTGCAGATAAAAGAGGTGTCAAATGCGCATAAGCTTGCTGATTTTTTAAAAATAAATCTTGCGCCTCAAAAAAATATACTTTACAACCCAACTGCAAGCTTGCAGCCATCATTCCAATACTGCTATCATGATGCGGTAATAAAGTATCAATAGGATCGATAAGAAAAGCGATATTGCGCATAATGAGACCTAAAAGAATTTTAGAGTCCATTATATCTAACCCCTGATCAACTGAGGAGTGCGTCATGAATAAATACAAAAGCCTTTTGCTGGGCGTCACATTAAGCTCATTTATATTTACTGCAGAAGCAATAGACATGGTTGCACAACCAGTGGTAGGTGATACTTTAAACGGCGTAGCAGTAGCGTTTCAAACCAGCCCTTTACCACAAAATTTAAAAATGCTTAAAACCGCCAAACTCTCTAGTCGAAATTACCTTATTGCTGATAACAATGGTCAACAACAATATTTTCAAATATATTATGTTGATGCCAACAACAATGGCAGCTTAGAATATGTCATCACCCAAATGAATCCCAGCGGAATAGGCCCTTCACAAATTATTGATGCCTTTACAATGAATAACAACCAACTCAATTTTTTAGGCTTTAATCAAGTTGCAGCGCAATCTTTAGGCGTAGGAAGCAGTTTAATTCCATGTAAAAATTGGTACTGTAATCTTGCAAGCCCCCCATTTATTTATCAAGGAAATTTCTGGTTTATGCGCTTTACCAACAGTAATGGGCAAACCTGTCAATATCTCTGGAAAAATAACCAAATTACCAATCAGCCTCAAGTTGCAGGATGTATAGGTAATCAAGCAGCAACCACTCAGCCCAATCCAGCAGCAGTATCAACAAAAAATTATTAATTTATTAAGATAAAGACGATGCCTTTTGTAGTTACCGAAGCATGTATTAAATGCAAATATACCGACTGTGTTGAAGTTTGTCCCGTAGACTGTTTCTACGAAGGTCCCAATATGTTGGCAATCAATCCAGACGAATGCATTGATTGTGCGCTATGCGAACCCGAATGCCCAGTAGATGCTATCAAATCAGAAGATGACGTCCCAGAAGAGCAAAAAGAGTTTATGAAACTTAATAAAGAACTCTCCCAAAATTGGCCCAACATCAATAAGCGTAAACCAGCACTAGCCGACGCCGAACAGTGGAAAAACATTAAAGAAAAAAAACATTTATTACAACGTTAAATTATCTAATATTCTAAGATCGTTTATCAGTCAACCAATCCTCAAAAATATTTGCATTTACCCCCATCCTATGGTAAATTGTCGCCTCTCTTGCTGGTCGCGGCAAGAGCTTAATTTAACTAAAAGGAAACACTCATGAGCAGTCAACATTTTGTTATCAATGCCCAAACTCGTGAAACATCAGGGAGAAGTGCGAGCCGCTGCCTACGTCGTCAGGAGAAATTGCCAGGCATTATCTATGGTGCTAAAAAAGACCCACAAACTTTAACTTTTGATCATAACGAAATCCTTCATGCGTTAGAACATGAAGCATTTTATTCATCAATTATTGAGATCAAAATTGATGGCAACAATACACAAAAAGCAGTTATCAAAGACTTACAACGCCATGCATATAAACCAAAATTAATGCATATTGATTTTTTACGTGTAGATGAGAATACCGAAATTCATATTCACGTACCGCTCCACTATGTAGGCACCTGTACCGCAGTAGAAGAAGAGGGCGGTGTTATTAACCACTTAATGAATGAAGTTGAAGTGGTTTGCTTACCTAAAGATTTACCTGAATATATTGAAGTAGATATTTCAAATCTAAAACTTGATGAAACGATTCATTTATCACAATTAAAAATCCCTGCCGGCGTACAGCTTGCTGAACTAATCCACGGCAATGACGCTGGAGTTGCTAACGTTCATATTCCACGCGCTAGCAAAGAAGATGAAGCCGCAGATGCAGCCGAAGCTGCCGCAGCAACTGAAGCCGGAGAAGCTGCAGCCGCACCAGCTGAGGGTGCAGCAAAAGCCCCGACAGATGCTAAACCTGCTGCAGAGGAAAAAAAATAACCTGTGCTTAAATTAGTCGTCGGTATAGGTAATCCAGGCTCACAATATGAACATACACGTCATAATGCCGGAGCCTGGTTTATTGAGAAATTATTATCTCAATACCAACGACAATTACGTTTAGAAAAAAAATTTTCTTTAGAAGTCGCAGAAATCCATTTTGAAAATAAAACAATGTTGCTTGCCAAAACTACCAGCTTCATGAATGAAAGCGGACAAGGTATAAGCGCATTTGCACATTTCCTACGCATCCCCTCCCAAGAAATCCTCATTGCTCATGATGATTTAGATTTACCTCCCGGTAGCGTACGTTTGAAGCTAGGCGGAGGTCATGGCGGCCATAATGGCCTGCGGGATATTATTAAACATCTTAACACTCCAGATTTCTATCGCTTACGTATCGGCATCGGCCATCCAGGCAATAAAGACCAAGTACACGATTATGTCCTCCATAAACCAGGAACTATAGATCGCACTAATATTGACCAGTCTATCGATCGAGCAATTGAGTTTTTTCCAGAAATGCTAAGTGGTAATTTCACCAAAGCAATGAATGAACTGCACCAACAAACATCTTAATTTATTTTATGAACTTTGAATTAATTACAACTGATCAAACAGCACGTCGCGGACAATTAAAACTCACTCGCGGTGTAATACAAACACCCATATTTATGCCGGTAGGCACTTATGGAACCGTTAAAGGAATGACTCCTGAAAATTTATTAAATATGGGCGCACAAATAATTTTAGGAAATACTTTTCATTTGATGCTTCGTCCTGGAACAGATATTATAAAAAAACATCAAGGCTTACATCGCTTTATGAATTGGCCACTGCCAATCTTAACAGATTCAGGCGGTTTTCAAGTTTTTAGCCTAGGAAAATTAAGAAAACTAAGTAGAGAAGGCGTATATTTCAACTCCCCAATAGATGGCCAGAGAGTATTTTTAAGTCCAGAAATTTCAATGCAGGTTCAAAAAGATTTAAATTCTGACATTGTCATGATTTTTGATGAATGCACACCTTATCCAGCCACCGAATATGAAGCACAAGCATCTATGGAGCTTTCTTTACATTGGGCCGAACGTAGCAAACAAGCGCATGCAGATAATCCCAATGCGCTCTTTGGCATCGTACAAGGCGGAATGTTTTCTAATCTACGTAAGCGCTCTATTGAGGGTTTGGTAAATATTGGTTTTGACGGTTACGCATTAGGTGGCTTATCAGTTGGAGAACCTAAACATTTAATGTTACAAATATTAAGAGAAACGATAAATCTTATGCCCACTGATAAACCTAGGTATTTAATGGGCGTTGGCACACCTGAAGACTTGGTAGAGTGCGTTGAGGCGGGCGTTGATATGTTTGATTGCGTGATGCCAACACGTAATGCTCGGAACGGCCATTTATTTGTAACACAAGGAATCATAAGAATCAAAAATAGCCAGTACAAAAATGACGATACCCCACTTGATGCACATTGCAGTTGCTATACCTGCAAAAATTACACCAAGGCTTATCTTCATCATTTACATCGCTGCGGTGAGTTATTAGGTGCACAGCTGAATACTCTACATAACCTTCATTATTATCTACAACTAATGCAACAAATGCGTGATGCTATAAGTCAAAATAAATTTCAAGAATTCAAGAAAAATTTCTATACCCATCGTACTTCAAAAGACTGGAATTTTAACAAATAGTTTTGTTGTATAATAAAGTTTCTGAGGTACGTAATAGCAAGCCTATTGCGGACCGAAGAAAGTTTATTATACAACAAAAATAGCAGTTAAAAACCAGTCTTTTGAAGTAGATGAGTATATGCATTACGAAGACAGTAGTTGCATAATCACATAATCTTGCTGAATGTCTTTTTCCAAGTTAAAAAAATATTGTAACAGATGAAAAGCAGCCAACATAAACATACTTAAAAGCAACAGTGCAATTAAAGTTTCAAATAAAGAAAAACCATTTTCATTCATTAGAAGTTATATCCTAAAGTCATTAAGCACGGCACACTAAAACCACTATTGTGGCTAGAAATATTTGCATTTGAATAATGCAAAGATTGAACAGTCATATAAAATTGCTGGCGCTGGCCAAACGTTAAACCAAGACCACCCATATCTTGAAATTCTAATTTTGAACCCAAATTACGATTACCAAAATAACTATTAGACAGATAAGCACCGCCAACACTGCCTTGCAGAAATGGTGTTACATAAGAATTTTTGAAAAAATACCAGCGAAGCACAGGTGCTATAGCATAAGTATCAATATTAGAATAAAGCCCATCATAAGCACCAGTATGCCAATGCCCATAGCTAAAATTAAAGCCTAAAGTAAATCTACCCCAAACCCAAGAATCTGGTTGCAAAGTATAAGCAAAATTATATCCATCTATATCAATAGGATTAGAGCGATACAACCAATCATTGCCATAAGAAACAGCAACACCTTGTTGTAAAGAAAATCCCAAGACAGGTGCTATCAACAAACCACTGAGTAAGCCTAACGGCAAGAGCTTGTACTTCACATCGACTCCTTATTATTAAATGATTTATAAATCGCTTTCTTGAAAAGTTTTATTATAAAAATTTTCAATTTTAATAAAACCATTATTGATAACATGAATTGCGCTATTCAAGGGTTTATAAGCCTGGTGCCTACGCAAGGCATGAACGACTTGCGCACCTAGTAAAAAAATAAAAGAACATACATAAAGCCAAATTAAAAAAAGTGGAATAATGGCTAAAGCACCATAAAGCAATGTATAGGACGAAAAATATTCTGTATATAAAGTAAATAAAAATTTAGCAAGCTCAAAGAGTACCGAAGCAAATATCCCTCCAAAAAAAGCTTGCCTTACACGCACTTCACATCCAGGTACGCTGACATATAAAAAAGTAAATGCTAAAGTAGAAAAAATATAAGGTAACAACCACAGCCCTTGAATCATATGCCATTTAAACCAGCCACTCGAAATAATAAAAGAAGTCATTAAAATGCTAGCACAGAGTAATAAAGGCCCCAAGGTCATAAGCCCCCAATGCAACAATAATGAAAACCCCCAGCGCCGTGGCTGTGTTACTTCCCACATTTCATTCACATTACTTTCAACCGTCATTAGCATCATGATGCAGGTAACAAATAGAAAAACAAAACTGATCCATGGCAAGGAAGCTGCCTGAGTTTGAAAATCATTGAGATAACCTAAAATTGTTTTTACAGTATGAGGCAAAAAATTAGAAAGAATAAATAATTCTATTTTACTTAAAATTTGTGTATAAATAGGAAAAAAACTAACAACACTAATCGTAATCACCACAAAAGGCACGAAAGATAAAAGTAAATTATACGCAAGCGAACCTGCACGGGTAAAACCATTACGCACATAAAAATCATGCCCCACCCAATACGAAAAACGGATGAGATGGACAAAAAAACGTGTTATACTTGTGGCTAAACGCATAAAGATTTACCTATGTCTTATATTCTCATTTTATACTATAGCCGCTACGGCGCAACAGAAAAAATGGCAAAAGAAATTGCCAAAGGCGTACTCAGTCAAAATTTAGAAGCACGGCTACGTACAGTACCTCCAGTAGGGCCCACCACAGAAAAACTAGAGCCCACTGTACCTTCAGAGGGCGCCATCTATGTCTCTAAAGAAGATCTTAAAAATTGCGCTGGCATAGCATTAGGCAGCCCAACACGTTTTGGCAATATGGCTGCACCATTAAAATATTTTTTAGATACCACCGCTGATTTATGGTTTGCTGGAAGTCTTGTAAATAAGCCTGCTTGTGTCTTCACCTCAACTGCAAGCATGCATGGTGGCCAAGAGAGCACTTTATTATCGATGATGTTACCCCTGATCCATCACGGCGCAGTCTTGGTAGGTCTTCCTTATACTGAAACAATTCTCAGCACTACGATGTCAGGTGGAACACCTTATGGCGCATCGCATCTAGCAGGACCTGAAAGCAAACTAGCACTAACTCAGGATGAAATACATTTATGCTTCAAACAAGGTGAACGCCTTGCATTACTTGCAAAAAAATTAAAATCTTAAAAATATATACCCATCATACTCAATTCAAAATACAATTTAGCAACTTGAATCCTATGTTACCTAAAGCGTTAGAATAGGCCACACAGGATCCAATTTTATTAAAGAGTTTTTAAGAATTTTTCTTCATGGCTGCAATAACTTGCGGTGTAATATCTACCGTACTGTCATTATAGATTGCCGTCTGGCTGCTTAACACTAAGTGATAGCCATTGGCTTTAGATATTTGATCTACTACAACTTTCATGCTATTACCAAAAGCCGTCAGCAATTGCTGCTGATTTTGTCTTAAAGTTGCCTGATAAGCGTTAATGCTATTCTGTAGTTGTTGTTGCTGGGAAACAAGACTTGCTTGTTGTGCATTTCTCTGATCAGTCGGCAAATTGGCTTGTTGCGCTTGGAAAGCTTGGATTTTTTTATTTAAAGCATTTTGTTGATTTTGTAATTGGTTCGCTTGTGGAGCATATTTTTTTTGTATCTTTGCAAATGCAGGTTGACCTTGCGGTACCTGCTGAAACACTTGAGTTAAGTTAACAACTGCAATATCAGATGCAGCAAATAGATTGCTACTAACTGTTAAAGCAGCAGTTATGATTAGGGTCTTAAAAATATTACGCATGTTTATCTCCTTTGATTGATTATCAATGTTAATTAAATACCGCAACTACGTTTACTAAAGCTTGCCAACCATTATCACTATTTGTTACTTGAGTGAGCGTCAAAGGTTTCGCTAGAGTCATACCTATTTGCAAGGTTTTAGAAATTAGCATATTTAAACCAACACCCATAGAGGACGCACTGGCACCAGAGACAGTACCGGCAAGCGCCTCATTGCTACCAACTACTCCAGCACTATAAAAAATTTCTGGTTGTAATAAATTAATTTGCCAAAAATTAGGTAAATTATAACGTAAAGCAAAATCACCAAATACACCATTATCACCAGAAATGATATAAGGTGTAAAACCTTGACCAAACATCATACCACCATAACCAATTTGCTCTGAGGACAACAAGGGCTGCTGAGTAACTTGACCTGTGGTACTCAAATTAAAACTCAGATTCCGAGTTAAATAATGAGTAGTGGAGGTATCAAAATTAAGCATAATAAATTGAGTCTTACCATTACTTCTGGAAGTTGGCTGAGCAGGGGGATTGCGCACCCCAAAAACAGGCAAACCTACAGTTGTATAGGCATCAATATTATTTTGGCTTTGTAAAAAAATACCTTGATACGTCAATCCCAAAGTTAAAGCACTGATATCATCATCGTATAATATCGTACTATTAAAAGCAGTATTTAAACTGTTTAAATGATAAACACTAGTATTCAATGTTAAATTTTGTGCACTTGAAGCGATTAAGGGTTGATTAACATTTAAGGTATAACGTGTACTATTACCATACATATTATAGACCGCTAAACTATTACCAGGGCGGGTTTGTGTATTAGAAATAGATGGATTAATTTCAGTACTATAAGGCCCAACGACAATATCATAACTTGCACTTATATAATTGAGTTGATTAAATTGACTGGTACTTGTAGCACCACTCACACTTAAACTATCAGCACCAAAAATATCATAGATTGATCCACCTACTAATGCTTGACCCGGACCAATATATTGGGTGCCATAATTATTAAAACTTAAAAAACCAGATTGAGGCGTTTGTTTAACATCAATAATTAAATCAGCACCGCCCGTTACATTTTTACTAGGCGTTAAAGTTGCAGTCACATCAATTCCAGGTAAATTATTAGCCAACATTAAGAAATGGTCGATCGTTTGATAGGTAACTGGATCTTCTTGTTCAATTGCCCGAGCATAACGATGTAATTGCACACCAGCTGCACGCGGATCATCGCCTTCAAAAACTACTTTTTCAATTTGACCTTCAATAATTTGAAACTTAACGTTACCATCTTTTTGATCTATTTCCTGAGGCGGAACTACTACCCGTACTAATAGATATCCGAGATTGCGATATTCACTCTGCATATCTTGAGCAATTTTCAATAAATTACTCAAAGTAATAGGTTTGTTTAAAGCCTGTTTATAGACAGCACTGACTTCTTTAGGGACTGGAAATTTTGCACCAATAAGCGTCACTTTTCTTAAAGTAAACATACCTTCCGTGGGAACATTACCATTACCAGAAGCGTCATCACTAGGCACTACCTGGAATGGTTTATTTTTTACTGTTTTTTTTGGATAACTGTCTTGAATATTCCAAGTGATATTCGCAGGATTTACATTCGCATCTGAAGCAGATGAACTTATAGTTGAAACTGCACCATAAGATTCTGTGGCAATTACAATACCAACCATCCATACTGATTTTTTTAACGATGTAAAAGGCAATTTACTAACTCCTTAAATATTATTTTCTTACACCAATTTTTAACTACCATTATCAGAACCATCTTGAGAAGTATCATCTATCGATAAATTGCTATCAAGAGGTTTAGGTTCTAAATTAAAAATAATTTGCTCAATAGCATTAGTAGTAAGCGCTGGATTTATTTGGGGATTAGTACTTACGCTAGTACTAATAGTATTTTGAGGTGTTGGAGTAGGACTGGGGTCTGCAATTACAGTCAATACACCATTTACATAACTGATAGTATAATTTGCAGCACTACCATCAGCAGGAATAATTGCATAAGTACCCGCAGGTGAACTTATGGTAGCGGGAGAGGTGATCACCAAACCAGTCACAACGTCAGAGCTTTCACCATTTTGCAAGCCCGTATAAGTAGCAGTAAAGGCTGGATTAGAAGTGTTAACATCACGGCTAGCATTATTTGCAGTAATGGTCAATGGCGCTCTATTAACAGTCAAGCTACCATAATTAGCATTTGTCTTAGTAACAGCATAACCAGTTGCGGTAGATCCAGAACCAGTCAAGGTAATTGCATAAGGACTATTTGCCACATCCGCTGTAGCTGAACTGCCTGCAGAATTATAACTTAACCCACTGATAGCAACGTTATTTACAGTATCTTGCGTAAAAGCATTATTATAAGTACTTGCATCAACAAAACCGCTTACTTGATAATTAGGCGTAGCTCCAGCTGCTGTCGGTGTTGGCAAGGTTGCAACTGCACCATAAGTTTTTTCCACATCAAAAGGACTGGAAAGCGGTGTAATAGCAAGTGTTTGCGGTGTAACAAAAACATAGCGATTACCAGTAGCGCTAATCGCACTAGGATAACTTGTTCCCCAAATAGCTTGATTGCCACTTGCCAAAGTGTTTGCACCACTACCAAAAGTATTGCCTGCGAGATTTTCAAGATAAAATAACCAACGAGAATTAGCGCCAAGACCCACATCGATCGGACTAGCTCCACCAGCATAATTATTAGTGAGATAATTAGCTACTAAAGTCGCTGTTTGGGTACCGAACCCAGTAAACGTAATAGGTAAGGCCCCATCATTCAAAGTGATCGTTCCATCTTCTGCTAAAATTGTTAAATTACCTCCAACATTAATATCGCTAATACCGATATCATCTTTTTCAGTAATGCTGATATTATTTGCAGTAGCAGCGATATCAGTAAATTCATTATTGGCATTCGTTAAAGTAATATTCGAAAGTTCATTATTAAGAGTAGTTAAACCAGTAGCAATAATAGGTGCTGATTGGGTAATGTTACCACTAGCAGAAATGCTAAGAGCACCATTAGCATTAATACCAGTCGCCCCCCCAGCACCGATATTAATATCATTAATGTCAGTAAAACCCATAGCACTTCCTGTGGCGATCAAATTATTGAAATCATTATTCGTATTAAAAGTTAGGACACCGGTACTAGCACTACCTGTTAAAGTAGTAGTGCCACTTGAAATAATAAGACCAGTATCTTCTCTCATTTCACCACTAACAGCAGTAAAGTTAACATTTGTTGCTGTTAACACGCCACTCTCTAATAAAATTGCAAATTGGCCGCCCACAAGATCAGTAGCATTATTATTAAAGGTAATAGTATTAGCATCGATATCGCCAATAACTCCCAAAGTACCTGTGTTTGAAGTGTTTGCATTAGCGGTAACACTCAAGGTATTGGCATTAATAGTGCTCAGAGATAATCCATTAATATCGCTTATGGTTACATTCGCTGGGGTTCCCACAATAGAATTATTAACTTGTAAAATATTAAAATTATTACTACTGTTATTAAGCGTAATCGTATTATTTGTTCCAGCACCCTCAGCATTCACAGTCGTTGTACCACTGGAACTAATAACACCACTTGTTTGATTGATCGCACCACTTGAAGAAGTTAAATTAATATTTCCTGCGGTTAGGGTTCCTCCTGTTAAATTAATAGCATTAGCAGCACCAATTGCAGTGCTTTCATTCACTAAATTAACAGCATTGGAGCCAGCGCCTACATTACCTGAAACGGTTAGCACCCCAGTATTAGAATTGACATCATTGGCAGTAATAGTAACTTCATTAGTAGCATTAGTAATACCTGTAAGTGTTAATCCATTAATATCTGTTATCGTAATACTATCACCATTCACTATTAATAAATTATTAAAGTTATTAGCACCAATCATGAGAATATCATTAACATCATCGCCCACATTATCATTAGCAGTAATGGTAGCAGTACCAGTAGAAGTGATACTAGCAGCACTTTGAACACTAATAGCACCACTCTGACTGGTCAAAGTAATATCGGCACCAGTCAGGGCAACACTATAAGTAATGGCATCAGCACTAATATCAGCTGCACTATTAATCAAAGTGATATTTCCAGCACCTGAATTAGCATTTAAAGCGTTATTAATTGCCAAAGTGCGTTGCCCTGCAACTGAAGTTCCTGCAGCATTAATTCTTAAAGAAATATTACCACTTGCAGTAATATTGCCACCAATCGTTAAACCATTCGTATCAGTAATACTGATATTGCCCGCATTAGTAATTGCCTCAATGGTTCCAAAATCATTATCAGTATTTGTTAAAGTAATATTATTACCGGTGCCGCTTGCGCTTAAATAAGTAGAATTACCCGCGGTTACGATTCGACCACTGGCACCTTGAGAAATTGCACCGTTGGTTGAGGTTAAAGTTAGATTACCAGCAGACTGCGACATAGCAGCATTATTTGCAATGCTGGCACCTTGTAAAGTAATATCACCGCCCGTACTTACCACACCACTTTGTGTCAAAGCACCACCTGCCGTGACACTTAAAAGACCTGTAGTAGTAGAAGCACCCAAAGTTAATGCATTAGTATCTACCAAAGTAACATCATTGCCTCCAGAAATTACTACGGTACCAAAATTATTACTACTATTATCTAAAGTAATATTGTTTCCAGTTCCTGAAGCATTAAATGTGATCGTCCCAGCCACATTAATAATCGAGTCTGTTGCATCATTAATCATGCTACTATTAGAAGTCAAATTTAAATTACCAGCGGTTAAAGTTCCCAATTCAAGGTCAATTGATGGACGATCATCAGGATTAACACCTGTACTTAAATTGGTAATATTCACAGTATTGGAGCCTGCGTTTATATTCCCTAGCATGTGGAAACTAGTATTATTATTACCACCAGCATTTACAGTAATGTTTACATTACCACTTGCCGTAAGCGACGAAACATCAAGACCATTAGTATCTTTAAGAGCCACTGCAGCGCCAGAAGCTGTAAGCGTGCTAAAATTATTTGCAACATTATTTAGAGTAATATTACCACTGCCCGCATTAAGGGTCGTTGCGCCCGTAACGGTTAGCGCCGTAAGGCTTGAAGGCTGCACAATATTAGCATTAGCAGTACTCATTTGTAATGTACCTTCAAGTCCTACGTCAGATTGTAAAGAAATTCCTGTGCCTGCAGTTGCTCCTGAAGTTAAGATCAGACTTAATGCGCCATCACCCGCAGTATCAACTACAGTATTTTGAATTGTAATCGTACCTGCGGCATCCAATGTTAAGGTTCGGTCGACAGCAAGATTATAAGTAAAGGGATCAACAAGAGTGATGTTACCTGTTTGCGATCCAGACGAACCCGTGTTGATGGTTACATCACCCGTCGTAAGATTTGCTAAAATATCATTAATACTCACATTTGAATCATCACCACTAGGCGTAAAAACTTCACTAGCAAAAGCCCCGTTTGAAGTGGCATTATTTGAAATTTGTACGTTATAAGGATCTAGTAACCATTGGCCAACTCTACCTAAAGGTGCAAGCGTATTAACACGACCACCGGCAACATCTAAAAATTGCTTACCTGAAGTTTCAACAAAACCACCATTACCGCCTAAAGGACCACCTTGAGCTTGAATATTTCCATAAAATTGTGTACTACCATTCGCCCAAACAATTACTTTGCCGCCATTACCTTGTTGCGTAGCATTAGCGGTGACTATTGTATTCGGGCCTATGTACGTAGCTTCAGCATTTTGAATTTCTGGATTAGCGCCTTTATAATCTCCACCAATTAAAACCGAACCTCCTCCTGCCGCACCAGAAGCATTAATACTCGCTCGATCAGTCAAGGCCACTCGATTACCTAAGACTTGAACATCACCACCATGCTCAGCTGAATTAACACCTTTGGCATTAATTTGGGCATCACCAGTAACCATCGTATCACCTGCACCAGATAAAATGATTTTGCCTTGTCGTGTACTCACTGTATTGGCTTCAATAATCCCATTAGTGTTGATACTTTGATTTAATACGCGATCAATATTTTTTGCAGTTAGTAATACCGTACCACCATTAGCAATAATTTTGCCGCTATTTTTAATGGCAGCAATACGATGACCATCCGTATCATAAAAATCACTAATGCTTCCGTCATCAACAGTAAAATTTAACAATTGGTTACCAGCAATATTTAAAGTAGCACGATTACCTGAACCAAGAGCTACCGAACCCAAATTAGCTACTAAAATACCTTTGTTTTCAATTTGAGGAGCCAATAAAGCAATAAGGCCATTATCAGCAGCGGTAATCGTACCTTGATTAATGATTTTGCCCATATTATCCGTGCCTTGAAATTGATAATTGCCACGCATAAAATCGGCATTCTGAATATGAAGCGTACTGGCAATCAAGCTAGCAACATTAACCTGAGCATTAGGACCAAAAGTTATCCCTTGCGGATTAACCAACCAAACTTGACCATTAGATTGTAAAATACCTAAAATTTCTGATGGCCCACCACCTAAAATTTGATTTAAACTAATCGATGTCGACTGAGGTACAATAAAGCGCATGAATTCATCAGCTGCAATATTAAATTGCTGCCAATTAATAATTAATTTATCACTACTCTGGGTAATAATTAAGGTCTTTGCATCTGGTTGCTCAATAGTTGCTGAACCATCAACAAAATTTGCACCTTCAGGCAGAGCAAACAATTGAGATGATAACAAACTAGCACATGCAAGAACACTAATTTTAATTATTATTTTTTTAGATTTTTTCATTCAATAGCTTAATCTTATTTTAAGAATTGCGTTTTGTTAAAAAAGAAAAAACCTTTCAATATAAAAAAAGCTTCTGAGTAAAATAAATTATTTTATAAAGAAACACAAGCATTTTAGTCAAGTAGTCAAAACTTTAAAATCACTATTCCGGTAATACATAAAATTATTCCGATGAGAATAATAGGCAGCGGAATTGAGATAGCTGCGATTAACCCCCCAATAGCAGCGGAAGAGGATTCCCCAAGAACTAGCAGAGCTTGATTATTACCAAGGGCCTGCCCTTGTTCATCAGTGGGTACATGATGGGAGAGCCAGCTGGTACATGTTGGCAACGCCATAACCGTAGGAATTACTGCGGCACCATAAATAAACCAAATCCAAAAAAAATGTTGTGGCACTACAATTAAAATAACTAATATCCCCCCAGAGATCAATAATCCACTCAATAAATTTTGCGTTGAAAATTCTTTGGCCAAACGTTTTAAAAAAAATAAATTTACAAAAACACATAACAAAGATACAAAACTGATGAGTAAAGAGTAACTAGTTAGACTGGGCCTCCAATGATCGATGACATAGAGCGGTGTGACTCGATAAAGTCCTAAAACTGAAAAAAAGATCATAAAATTTACAAAATAAAATTTATGGATTTTAGTTCGCCTAAAAATAAATTTAATAGCTGTTATTAATTTTAATAGGTCAATAGAAATATTTTTATTAGGGAGATAAGGGTCAACAAAACTATAAATAATCCATAAAGCAACACATAATACACCTAAAGCAGTAATGAGAAAAGGTGCACTGTAACTGAAAACACTACCTCCAATCCCAGCCAATAATGGACCAAAGACATAACCCAAACTTGAAGCGGCATAGGCATAACCTATAAATTTTATTTTTTGCTCTAGATCCTGAGCACGATCAGCAATAACTGATTGAGCAATAGCCATATTGGATTCAAATAACCCAGTTAAGAAAGAGCTCAAAAATAACAAACTAATTCGACGCCACTCAATACTGAGCGACATACCTAAAAAACCTAGCGCACAGGCAACCAGACTGCAAAGCAAAACTCTTTTTCTACCAAAGTGATCAGATAAATTGCCAATAATAGGAGCACCGAAAAATTGCCCTAAGGGGTACATAGCTAATAAACTGCCAGTGAGGGTAGCACGCATTGCTTTTGTAGTTGCTGAAGGTACTAATCCAAAGCCTTGATCCATAATCATCGGAATGAATAAAGTTAATGTCAAAGCATAACCTAAAAACCCTAAGGTAATCACAGCATAGAGCGGCAATAATTCTTGAAATTTTAATGAAGACATAGTATCTTTTGAAATAATTAATAAATATCATTATATTATCTAAAATAATTCTAATAAATCCTTATCATAACTAATACCATTTCAAGTCTATTGCGAAATGAGAAAGCCTTTTTATAAAGCAAAAATTGCAACCAGAAAATAGCTTTTTGACCAAGAAATGGTATTAGCTAATTAGATATTTAGGGCGGTCGACTTTTAATATACTTCCTCGAATAGCGCCCAGCCCCAGCAAGTGCCACTCCAGGTTCAGCTCCATCACTCTTAGAAGAAATTTAAAACCCTCGAGCATAGCGCTAGCAGTACGGCGCACACATATAAATAAATTTCTGTTATTATTGTGAACTACAATAATATATAAAACTAAATTTATGACTGATGCTAAAATTCGTTGTTTTGGCAACAAGCCTCAGCAAACATTATATGCACAATATCATGATGAAGAGTGGGGGATCCCTGTCCATGATGACCAGCATCTTTTTGAAATGCTCATTTTGGAGGGTGCACAAGCAGGTTTAAGCTGGGAAACTATCTTAAAACGTCGCCAAGCATATCGTGAAGTTTTTCACCATTTTAATCCAATTAAAGTTGCAGCAATGATTGATCAAGAATTAGAAGCCTTATGCCATCATAAGCCCATCATTCGCAATCGTTTAAAAATTTTTTCCGCAAGAAAAAATGCCCAGATTTTTTTAAAAATCCAAAAAGAATTTGGTTCTTTTAATAATTATCTTTGGCGCTTTGTAAATGGTCAACCTATTAAAAATCACTGGGAAAATTTTCAAGATATACCCACGCGCACAACTATCAGCGATGCTTTGTCAAAAGATTTAAAAAAGCGCGGCATGAGCTTTGTAGGGTCTACAATTATGTATGCTTTTATGCAAGCCGTCGGCTTGGTAAATGATCATTTACATCACTGTTGGCTGCGCATTGCTTAAGTAAAAATAAATTCTATGAAAGAAATATTGCATCTTGATATAATGTCAACACACAAGTGACCATTGTAGATGCATGCAAGATTTAATTCATAGCCAAAAAATTAAAATTTTTTCTAATACCTCATGGCAACCATCTATCATTAATGAAACTCAACAAGAAGCAGCCCAAGCATTTGAACAAGGAAAAATATTATTCTTTCCTGAATTACATTTATCTTTAAGCCCAAAAAAACTTAATATATTAATACACGCACAAGTTGCCCCAAAAAGTAAAAACATTAGTTATAATTTTAAAACTAATACACTTAAAGGCTCGCAAAATGATGCCACCATAGAAGTTCAGTTAAAATCGATTATGCGGCATTATGCACAATGCACACAAAATTTACTTACAAGTTTTTTTCCACATTATGCAAACCAACTGCTCATGGGTCGAACCAGTTTACGCCCGGTTGAAATTGCTGGACGTCCAACACCTTCTTATCGCAAAGATGATACCCGCTTACACGTAGATGCATTTCCAGCAAACCCAGTTCAAGGATATCGAATTTTACGCGTTTTTTATAATTATAACCTCGAAAATAAACCAAGAATTTGGCGTGTAGGCGAAGAATTTTCCGTTGTTGCACAACGATTTCTTACACAAATACCCAAGCCCATAGCAGGGAGCGCTTGGCTACTAAAAATTTTAAAAATTACGCATAGTCAACGCACACCCTATGATCATTACATGCTGCAGCTTCATAATCGCATGAAGCATGATATGGATTATCAACAAACAGTAGTTGCTGAGACGCTTAAATTTCCAGCTCAAAGTACTTGGATGGTGTATACCGATCAAGTATCACATGCAGCACTGAGTGGACAACATGTTTTAGAACAAACCTTCTATTTACCTATAGCTGCTATGTATCATCCTGAATATTCTCCCCTGAAAATATTAGAACGATTAACGCATAAAACTTTAGCTTAATATTTTTAACACAATTAGGTTTATGCTAATTAAGACCACAATCCAAAAATCAATCCGTAGGCAAGAAATTGCACCACATGATAACCAGCATCAATAAAAAATAAAGTATGACTACGACCACTAAATAAATAATTAATCCAAAAATTCATACCAATAAAAAACACACCAACAATTAATCCGGCCCTAAGCGCATAAGCCAATCCTGGCGAAGATCCAAGACAAGCTGAAAATGCTAAAGCTGAAATTAATGTACAGATAAAAGAAAGCAAATAAACTTTTTTGCCATGACCAGACTTCATTTCTTGCGGATTCACTTTAGATTCTCGTAACCAAAGATTACTGAACATTAAAGGGGAATACCACAAACCACCTAAACCAAAAGCAAGCAAACTTGCGACTACTGCACCAAAATAATTAATATCTAACATTTAAAAATCTCCTTAGATTTTAGTTGCTTTAAAGTGATACCGAGGGTTTACCAATTCGTTTTGAGCTGCAATAAGATCAAGTTCACGACGTTTCATATCATGCGTAGATTGGAAAATTCCAAAAATGCTTGCAGCAGTAAGTTCTAATGCACGAGCAAGATCTTTATGCTCAAGATAATGCGCAAGAAATAACGCAGTAGTTGCATCGCCCGAACCATTGACAGGAATGGGCATCAATAAACGTGGAGTGGTAACAAGATAAGCTTCTTGTTCAGTATGTAGCAACATCTCAATCATTGCTGGATCTGCTTCTTTGCGCGTAAGGCTGGTAACCAAAACAATTTTAGTACCCGCTTGATGTAAAAGCTGACAAGCTTGAAGGGCGCTCTCAAGAGTATCCACCGGAATATTAGTGAGCAATTCTAATTCATATTGATTAGGCGTGAGGACATGTGCTTGGCTTATAGCTTGCGCTTTAAAAAATTCAGGGACCCCTGGCTTTACAAAAGTTCCTCGACCAACATCCCCCATTACTGGATCACAACAATAAATAACGCTGGGTTGTTCTTGTTTAATAACTTTAAGCCATTTAATTAAAGTTTCACCAAGTGCCGCTTCACCTAAATAACCTGTAAGTACTGCATCAATTTGCCTAAAGATTTCTCGCTGTTGCAAACCCTCAAAAATTTTATTGATATGCCCAAGGCTCATAATTTCGCCGGTCCATGAGCCATAACCAGTGTGATTTGAAAATTGCACAGTATTAATAGCAGTCACTTCATGACCAAGCCGCTGAAGTGGAAAAATTGCGGCACGATTACCTACGTATCCGTAAGCAACATGCGACTGCATAGAAAGAATATGTGCCATGCGTCCTTTAAAAGTTTGTTTTTACCAACCAGTAATTTCTTTTACACCTAAACCAATTTCGGCAGGAGATTTCACGGTATGCACGCCTGCGGCACGTAAAGCTTTAAATTTTTCCTCAGCAGTGCCTTTACCACCCGAGATAATTGCACCAGCATGTCCCATACGCTTACCAGCAGGAGCAGTAACCCCAGCAATATAAGATACTACTGGTTTTTTTACATACTGTTTAATAAATGCAGCGGCTTCTTCTTCAGCAGAGCCACCAATTTCGCCAACCATGATAATCGCTTCAGTCTGTGCATCATCTTGGAATAATTTTAAGATATCAATAAAATTACTGCCGGGGATAGGATCACCACCAATACCCACACAAGTACTTTGTCCAAAGCCAAGTGCAGTAGTTTGATGCACTGCTTCATAAGTCAAAGTCCCAGAGCGCGAGACAATGCCCACCTTACCTTTTTGATGAATATAACCTGGCATAATCCCAATTTTACAAGCACCAGGCGTAATAACTCCTGGACAGTTAGGACCAATTAAACGCGAACCTGTATTTTCGACATAACGTTTAACCTTCAACATATCTAAAACCGGAATCCCTTCAGTAATACAAATAATCAATTTAATACCAGCATCAGCAGCTTCAACAATAGAATCCATACAATAGGGCGCTGGCACGTAGATAACAGTTGCATCAGGCGCCACCTGATCTACAGCATCACGAACGGTATTAAATACCGGCAAGCCTAAATGTGTTTGCCCACCTTTGCCTGGGGTGACGCCGCCAACCATTTGAGTACCATAGGCGATTGCTTGTTCAGAGTGAAAAGTGCCCTGTTTACCTGTAAAACCTTGGCAGATGACTTTAGTTTTTTCATTAATTAAAATGCTCATGGAAACTTCCTTTTAATGTTTCAAACAATAAGTTAATGTTTTGCTGCAGCAACTACTTTTTTAGCAGCATCAGTAAAACCTTCAGCAGCAATAATATTAAGCCCGCTGTCTTGTAATTTTTTTCGACCTAAATCGGCATTAGTTCCTTCTAAACGAACAACCACAGGAATTTTTACACCTACTTCAGCGACCGCATCAATAATACCTTCAGCAATCATATCGCAACGCACGATTCCACCAAAGATATTCACTAATACCGCCTTTACGGAAGGATCGGACAAAATTAATTTAAAAGCTTCGATCACACGCTCTTTATTAGCACCACCACCCACATCTAGGAAATTCGCAGGATTGCCACCATTGAGCTTAATAATATCCATAGTAGCCATCGCAAGGCCTGCACCATTAACCATACAACCAATATTGCCTTCAAGTGCAACATAGTTAATCTGATGGCGCTGCGCAATTTCTTCACGCTCATCTTCTTGGGAAGGATCACGCATCGCTTGTAGTTTTTGATGACGATACAGCGCATTGTCATCAAGATTAATTTTAGCATCTAAACAATGCAAATTACCTTCTTTAGTAATAACAAGAGGATTAATTTCAAGAAGCGCAAAATCAAAATCCGTAAACATTTTTGCCAAGCCCATAAAAATTTTAGTAAATTGCCCAATTTGAATATCAGTTAATCCCAATTGAAAACCAAGCTCACGCGCTTGATAGGGCTGTGGACCTACCAAAGGATCAATAGTCGCTTTTAAAATTTTTTCAGGATGGGTCTTAGCAATTTCTTCAATTTCAACACCACCTTCAGTAGAAGCCATAAATACAATACGTCGTGAAGCACGATCAACTACAGCACCCAAATAAAGTTCTTTTGCAATATCAGTACAACTTTCAACTAAAATAGTATCAATAGGCTGACCCTTAGCATCCGTCTGATAAGTAACCAAGCGTGATCCAAGCATTTTATTGACGAACTCTTTGATTTCATCTTTGGTTTTGAGAAGCTTAACGCCACCTGCTTTACCTCTACCTCCTGCATGAACTTGCGCTTTAACGACCCACATCTGACCACCAATATCATCTGCGGCTTGAACAGCATCCGCAGCATTTTTTACCGCAACGCCCTTAGACACGGGCAAACCATATTCTTTGAATAACTGCTTTCCTTGATATTCATGTAAGTTCATAATATTCCTCTTGATATATAATGGTTGAAGCGTTGCATACTTTAGCATACTCTAATAGCAATAGAAAAGGTTGAAAAATATATGAGAGTTATTACCTTCAATGCCAACGGCATTCGCTCAGCAACTAAAAAAGGCTTTTTTGATTGGTTTTACCAACAAGATGCCGATGTCTTATGTATTCAAGAAACTAAAGCTCAAGAATATCAACTAGATGACGATCTATTTTGTCATAATGAATATGAGCGCTATTTTTTTGATGCCGTAAAATTAGGCTATAGCGGCGTAGCCATTTACACCCGTTGCAAACCTGATCAAGTCATCAAAGGTTTAGGTTTTCCTCTATGTGACACAGAAGGACGTTATATAGAGGCGCAATATGGCGATGTAAGCATTATTTCTTTATATCTGCCTTCAGGCTCAAGTGGCGAAGAGCGACAAATACAAAAATTCAAATTTATGAAACTGTATCAAGAAATTTTAGAAAAACAAATTCATAACAAACGTCATTATATCATTTGTGGTGATTTCAATATTATTCACAAAAAAATCGATATTAAAAATTGGGCCAGCAATCAAAAAAGCTCAGGATGTTTACCCGAAGAGCGAGCTTGGCTTGATTACTTATTTGAAATGCTCGGCTGGGTAGATGCTTTTCGAATATTAAATCAAGAGCCCGATCAATATACATGGTTTTCTGAGCGCGCCAAAGCTTGGGACAAAAACGTCGGATGGCGCATTGATTATCAAATGGTAAGTCCGGCGTTACGAAATTGTATAAAAGCAGTAAGCATTTATCGTCAACAAAAATTCTCTGACCATGCCCCGGTTATTGTAGATTATGATTTAACGTTAACAAAAGGAAACCAACCTTATGCATAAGGTTTTAACAATCGGAGGTGCAACCCTCGACACTATTATTTCCTACGAAGACATGGAAACTTTGATTCATCAACGTAAAGGGGCTTCTCAATCTTATTTGCTACTAGAGGAGGGCAAAAAAATTGAAGTCACTCAACAAGAAGTAGTGAGTGGCGGCGGTGCTACCAATACCGCTGTAGCTTTTAAGCGTCAAGGTTATGAAGTAATCTTATTTTGTAAAATCGGTCGCGATCTATCAGGTCAATTAGTCTTAAAAGAATTACAAGATTATGGCTTGAATACCCAATATATTTCTTATGATGAAAAAGTAGCAACTGCAACTTCTTTTATTGTACCCTCACTTAAAGGCGACCGCGCTGTTTTTGCTTATCGTGGTGCAAATGCTAATTTGCTGATGAAAGATTTAGCCCTCGAACATATTAAAGAGTGCCAATTCATTTATATCACTTCTTTAAGCAAAGCTTCAGCAGAACAACTTCCACAAATCGTTACTGCTGCAAACAAAGCAAAGGTGCCCGTAGCTATTAATCCTGGAGTAAGCCAATTACAAAAAGGTGCTGAAGAGCTCAAAAAAAGTTTGCCCGGAATTGATATTTTCATTCTCAATGAAGAAGAAGCAAAAACTTTTATGGTAGCCTTACATGGCGATAGTGAGATTGCAGAGCAAACAGGCGCTAAACGTCTAATCGACTCTAAAGTAAGTTTCACGCATGGATATTTTAATTTGCGCGAATTCTTTAAAAAAGTTTTAGATCGAGGACCAAGAGTGGTAGTGGTCACTAACGGTAGTGAAGGTGTTTATGTAGCCACACGTGAAAAACTTTATTTTCATAAAGCACCAAAAATTAAAGTTATTAATACCTTAGGTGCAGGTGATGCCTTTGGCTCTGGCTTTACCGGAGCACTTTATAAAGGTCATGCAATTAGCGACGCCATACGTATGGGTGTGTTGAATAGTGCCTCAGTAATTCAATACTCTGGTGCAAAAAAAGGGCTACTCACAACCGAACAATTACACCAATGCCTTCAAGAAAGCGATGCTTCATTGCTATCTGAATTAAACTGGTAGTTTTCATGAAACATCATTTTGACGTGCTTATTATTGGTAGCGGTGCCGCAGGCTTGACCGCAGCGATATCCTTAGCAGAATCAGGAAAATCTATAGGTATCCTCTGTAAAGGCCCTTTATCTGAAGGCTCAACCTTATACGCACAAGGCGGTATAGCAGCAGTATGGGATCGCGAGGATACGCTAGAAGCCCATACTCGTGATACTTTGATTGCCGGCGCGGGTTTATGCGATATAGAAGCAGTTAAATTTACCGTAAAACACGGTCGTGCAGCAGTACAATGGCTAATTGATCGAGGCGTACAATTTACCCAAGAACAAACACCTGAGGGTGAGTGGCGCTATCATCTCAATCGCGAAGGCGGACATTCACATCGACGAATTATCCATTCGGATGATGAAACAGGCAAGAGCGTTTCTAAAACCTTAGTTGATCTAGTGCGCCAATTCAAAAACATTCATATCTTTGAAGAACATTTAGCAATTGATCTAATCAAACTTGAAGGACGCTGTGTAGGCTGCTATGCGCTAGTAGAGGCAGGACATAAAATTTATACTTTCACTGCCAGCGCAACTATTTTAGCAACCGGTGGTGCGAGCCGCGCTTATCTCTATAGTACTAACCCTGCGGTTTCTAGTGGTGATGGCATTGCCATGGGTGCACGTATTGGCTGCCGAGTGCGCGGCATGGAGTTTAATCAATTTCATCCAACATGCCTTTATCATCCTGAGGCACGCTCTTTTTTATTAACCGAAGCCTTACGCGGAGAGGGTGCATATTTAATTTTACCTGATGGCACACGCTTTATGTCAAAATTTCATGAATTGGCAGAATTAGCGCCTCGAGATATTGTAGCACGCACCATTGACCATGAAATGAAACGCTTAGGCTTAGACTGTGTCTATCTTGATATTTCACACAAACCCGCAGAGTTCATTAAACAGCATTTTCCAAATATATATGCACGTTTATTAGAATATGGTTTTGATCTCACCAAAGAACCAATACCTGTAGTTCCAGCAGCGCATTATACATGCGGCGGTATTATTGTTGATCAACGGGCACGCACAGACATTCCAGGCTTATATGCAGCGGGCGAGGTAACTTCCACAGGTTTACACGGCGCTAATCGTATGGCCAGTAATTCTTTATTGGAATGTTTAGTTTATGCACGAGCAGCAGCGCAAGATATTCTGCAAAATCCATTCATACAGGTTGATTCTAAGCAAATTAAACCTTGGGATGAAAGTTGGGTTCATGATTCATCAGAAGAAATTTTGGTCACACAAAACTGGGATGAAATTCGTCGCTTTATGTGGAATTACGTAGGTATTGTACGTTCTAACAAACGCTTGCAACGTGCTTTAGCACGAGTAAATTTACTAAAACATGAAATCCAAGAATATTATGCTCGTTTTAAGATCACGCGTAATTTATTAGAGTTACGCAATTTAATAGTAGTAGCCGAATTGATTGTAACTCAAGCGCTTGCACGGCAAGAAAGTATAGGCCTACATTACAATATCGATTACCCTCCAACAAAAAAATAAAGCTATTTTGCTGAAGCGATGATATTGCGTGGTATACCAGCATAATCATCATAAGTACGTATATTATGATAACCCGCAACGGTCAATATATTTATTAATGCTTCCCGCTGGTCATATCCATGTTCTAAGAGCAGTAAACCTCTTGGCTTAAGATAATTTTTTGCTTGTTTGCTAATAAGCTCATAAGCTTCTAAACCCGTTATGCCGGCAACCAAAGCATGCCGGGGCTCAAAACGTAAATCACCTTGCAATAAATGCGGATCATCAGCTTGTAAATAAGGAGGATTACTAATCAACGCATCATAGTTTTTTTCAGGCAAAGCCTCACACCATAAACCTTCATAAAAATGCACTGAGGTTAATTGTAGTTTTTGAGCATTATCTCTAGCAATTTTTAAAGCAGCAAAACTATCATCTACCGCATCAATATGCCAATGAGGCCGCTCATGCGCCAGGCTTAAGGCAATTGCACCTGAGCCTGTTCCTAAATCAGCAACTTTACAAGGCGCAGTCGCCGACAAAAATTCAAGCGTTAACTCTACTAAACGCTCAGTTTCAGGGCGAGGAATTAACACATGCTCATTAACTATTAAATCTACAGTCCAAAATCCACGCACATGTGTTAAATAGGCAATAGGAATTCCCTGAGCACGCTGACGAACAAGTTGAAAAAATTCTTCGGTTAAATTGAGCTGTTCATCTGCGTGTAAAAAAAGCCAAGCGCCATTTTTCTTGGTAAGGGCCATAAGCAAATAAAGCGCATCAGTTTCTGGTGTGGAAGAATGCTGTGCAAGAATTTGCACTGCTTGCGTTAAAGCTTCTTTAATTTGCATTACTGATTTTTTTCTTCGCCACGTAACGTTAAAACTTCATAGCCTTGTTCAGTAACTGCAATAGTGTGCTCCCACTGCGCAGACAAAGAACGATCTTTAGTAACTGCCGTCCATTGATCAGGCAGGGTTTTTACGTGATGTGCTCCTGCATTTAACATGGGCTCAATTGTAAAGGTCATGCCTGCTTCTAATATCATGCCGGTACCAGGCTTGCCATAATGCATCACTTGAAGCTCTGGCTCATGAAAAATCGTACCAATACCATGTCCACAATATTCACGCACAACCGAAAACCCCAAATTTTCTGCATAACTCTGAATCGCATAACCAATGTCACCCAAGCGCCGCCCAGGTTTAACAATACGTATCCCACGCCACAAAGCTTCATAGGTAGCAGCCACCAAGCGTTTTGCTAGCGTCGAAGTTTCACCACCCACGATAAACATTTTGCTCGTATCACCATGATAACCATCCTTAATTAAGGTCACATCAATATTTAAGATATCACCTTTTTTTAATGGTTTATCATTGGGAATACCATGACATACAACGTGATTCACTGAAGTACAAATCGATTTTGGGAAGGGCGGATTACCATAATTAAGCGGTGCAGGAATGGCCTTGAGTGTATTAACTGTATACTCATGACAAAGGTCATTTAATTGATTGGTAGTCACTCCCGGAACTACATGAGGTGTAATCATTTCTAATAATGTTGCTGCAAGATGTCCTGCAACACGCATTTTAGCAATTTCATCAGCATTTTTGATACGAACTTTCATATTTTTTATTCTCTGAAGGTGTGTTATTATCACAGATTTACTAGAAAGGCGCAAATAGTGCCCATACACATGAAGCAAAAAATTCGTATCGCCGTGGTAGATCCAATTATTTCAAGCAGCTATTTCGCTACTGAGCTTAAAAAACATGATGTTGAAACTATTGCAATTTTCACCTTAAATTTAAATTTGCTCACTGATCATGAACGCGAGGCGCGCTTTCATCCAGAGCTCTTTGATCATACATTTTTTTTAAAAGATTACAAAAACCTCCAAGCTCTGGCTGAAGCGTTACGGCCTCTCAATATTGATTTTCTATGTTCCGGTTTTGAAGAGTCCGTCGCTTATACCGATCAATTAAATGCAATCTTACAGTTGCCCTATGCAAATGACCCGAAGACTTCCCATCACCGTTCTAACAAATATGAAATGCTCTCACAATTAAAAGCTTCAAATATTCCTACAGTAAAACAATTTAAAATAACGGGACATAAATGCACTGAAGAGGTTTTGCAAAATTTTAAAGATTGGCAGTTCCCCGCCATCATTAAGCCAAGTAATGGTTCTGGTTCGGCAGGCATAACCATTGTTAACAACATTGAAGATGTAAAATTGTATCTGCAAAACGTACCCGCATACACTATCGGAAGAAAATTTGAAGAATTTTTAGTCCAAGAGCTACTAACAGGAACAGAATACGTAGTTGATACTTTAAGTATTCTAGGAAAACATCAGGTAATTAGCGTCTATCGCTATCATAAAATTTTGGTTGAGAGCAAACCCATTTATCGCTATGCAGAGATAGTACATCCACAAACCGCTGAATATAAACTGGCTACAGACTACGCTGCTCAAGTCTTAACTGCTGTTGGTTTATTGAATGGCTTTGGGCACACGGAAATTTTTTTAACTCCGCAAGGTCCACGTTTAATAGAAGTTAACCCACGTATCGCTGGAGCATCCGGCCTGCCACATAAACTCACACAAGCTTTATTTAAAACTAATCAAATCGCCGCCCTTAGCTTTTTCTTAAAACATAAACAATTGGATATTAAAAATTATCTACCTCAAGGTTATGGTCGATTTTTATTAATTCAAAATTGGCAACCTAGAGTAATTGGTAATGTGGACATAGCCAAACTACAAAATCTATCCTCTTACAAAGAAATCCTAGTATTAAAGCCAGCAGGGACTTATCTCGAAAAACCCAAAGATTTGGGGGATGTTGTATTATTAGTATTATTTATTAATCAAGATAAAGAGCAGTTAGAAAAAGACACCGCACAAGTTTTTATGTGGGAACAAGAACAAATGCTTTTTTAAGAATTATGAAAAAATATCTACCGAGCATACTTTATGTCATTATCACCGCAGCATCTGTATTATTAATTCACTTTGCCAATGCAAACATAGCTCCACTATGGCTCCTATTATTTAGCACCACACTTGCTACCATTTATTTTCACAGCGTTAACATCCACGCTTTAAAAAATATGTATCGCTTGGCATGGATAGATAAATCACGCTGGTTGCTGGTCATGATCTTGGTTGCCTTAATATGGCTAACTACTTTTTATGGCTCAAGCATTAGCCCCAGTATTTTTATGGTACTTTATTTTTCTGTAGCTGCCTTTCTAGGACTAGTCACAACCATAAGGCAACAGCAAGAAAAAAAATACTCCTTATTGATCGTAGGCCTAGGAATGCTATTAACAGTAAGTTTTATTATAGTAATCATGCTGAATCAGACATTCAAACTTGCCCCCAAAACAACATTACTCTTATTGATGTATGGAGTCATTGGTGGCGTTACCAGTTTTTTATATATGCGGCAAAGTTACCTCTTTTCAAAAAAAACTACTCTTAAACCTACACAAATATTAGCCGTACGCTTTTGGCTACTCATCGGAATATGCATACTTTTAGCTCCCATGCACGAAGTAAGACCTAGCTTACTAAATATATGGAACATAATTATAATTGTGATGGTCTCTATCATTTCTTTAATTTTACCGCTTTATTTCAATCAGAAAGGGATTATCGAAGCAGGCCCAGAAATAAATGCAATTATTGGGGGCTATACTCCTGCATTAACATATCTTCTTGCAGTTATTTGCATGTTACAGCCTTTTCATCTAGATTTATTCCTCCTTTACTGCTTAGTTGCTTTTTTTATTGGCTGGCCTTTTTTAAAAAAAATGCATTCAACTCATAGATGACCAGAAAAACCCCTTGTGTTATCTTAGTGAAGTTTAAAGCTCTAGTACTCAAATGAAAAAATTACAAAATTATTTTGCACGTGAAGTAATGCACACGATGTTGCTCATGATGCTCATATTCCTTGGCATTATGATTTGCATTGTTTTCATTCGTTATTTGTCTATGGCCGCATCAGGAGAAATGTCTCTTAAAAATGCTATTGCCATGCTGGGCATTATCATGCCTAATTTTATTAATTTATTAATTCCCATTACTTTATTCCTTTCATTGATCATTACCATTAATCGACTTTTATATGACAGCGAATTAGTAACTGCGTTTGCCTGTGGCGTAGGTTGGTTTGATTTAGTGAAATGGCTATATCTACCAGGGTTTTTACTTGCACTACTAAATGTAATATTGAGTTTTTGGGTCGTACCCAAAATGGCTTACTATCAAGATAACCTTTTACAAATTTCTTCACAGAATGCCAGCATGGCAAGTTTTTTAGAAACAGGGCGCTTTTTTTATACCGGTACCGACAATCAGGTCATCTACGTGGGCGCTGTTAATTTTAAAACTGGAGTATCACAACAAATATTTATTTATCGTAAAATCGGTAATGTGACCGAATTAATTCTTGCACCTCAAGGACAAATCACTGAGCAAGATAAATTATCCCAATTAACATTACTAAATGGCCATGAATACCAAGGCGTCCTTGGAACGCTAGCATATCAAATGGTACATTTTGGTAGTTTTAATTTATTGATGATACCCACTTACAACACCGATTATACTGACAAAAGCACCTTTCCTGTCCCTGACTTAATTAGAGACCATGGCCCAGGCAGTAAATTAGAATTAGAATGGCGCAGCTCAACGCCTTTAATGACCTTAGTCTTAACCGTATTAGGTGTAATGTTAAGCGATGTACGTCCACGCAAAAGCAAATATATTTATTTTTTAGCAGGGACAGCTATTTTCATTATTTACTTTAATGGCCTTTCAATCGCGCGCTCAATGGTCATTACGCATGCATTACCTATGCTTCCTGGGTTATATCTCGTCCATGGTATTTTTTTTGGAATAGCCTTATTTTTATTAGCAAAACGAGAAGTTTTTTTTAGTTCTTTATTTACTTCAAAGCGACGAGAAATAAAATGAAAATTTTTTGGTATATCGCACGCCATGTTTTATTGACTATTGCTTTAGTTCTATTAGTTGTCGTTGCTATTGATTTTGCTTTTGCTGTAATCGCAGAAATTAAATCTATCGGCACGAACACTCAAAACTATTCTTGGAGAGATGCCATTATTTATGTGCTATTGCGCTTACCCTCTGACATCTACCTTATTTTTCCCATCGCGGCTTTTTTAGGAAGCTTAATTAGCTTAATGATATTTTCATTGCGTAGTGAGCTAATAGTCATGCGCGCAGCAGGGGTATCTATTTTTCAACTCGCTCAGGCCTTACTATTAAGCACAGGGATATTATTAATTATTTATTATTCCCTGAGCTTATTTATTGCACCCTATACCCGTTACAAGGCGACCATTGAAGATAACATTTTTCAAAATAACCAAGACATCTTAATCTTAGCAAAACAAACTTGGCTAAGATCAGGCGACCATTTTTTATTACTAGGAACAGTATTACCTGATGGTAATATTCAAAATGTTACCGACTTTCAATTACATAACGGAGTCTTACAAACTATACGTCAAATAGAAGGGATTCACTTAAATACAGATAACACGTGGACCCTCCAACACATAGAGGTGACATCGCTTACAGATAAAGGTGCAAGCAAAACTTACAATGATATCCTCACAGAGCCAAGCTTGATCGCACCAAAATTATTAGCAGTAATTACCATGCAACCGGATGAAATGGATATTGTGACCTTGCACCATTACATCCAATATCGTAAGCAAAATAATTTAGATATCAAATCTTACGTCTTACAATTTTGGAATAGGATTTTTGAGCCCTTGATGTTGCCCATTATGATTTTAATTGCCATTCCATTTGTTTTAGGCAGCCATCGCTCTAGAATTCACTTAAAAATTTTTATAGGCTTAGCATTAGGCTTTTCTTTTTATATTGTTGGACAATTCTTTGGATCTTTGACCTTACTCACCGCACTACCAGCATTTTGGGGGGCTTTATTACCAGCCCTGATCTTTGGTAGTATTTTAGCAGTACTCCTATGGATTTTATCCTAAGAAATATCAACCAAAAGATTGCTATCGGGCTTCACTTGCAAATATTGATTCAGCTGTACAAGATCTTTTTCTGTGAGCGTACCTACATCAGTTTTTAGACTTAAAGTACTATCGACATATTGATTCATGGCTTGTATTAAATTAAACCGCGCCTGATAAAAAGTCTGTACAGCATTTAATACATCAACAATAGTAGCAGCACCGACTTTATATTGAGCATTAAATTTTTTGAGACTGACAAGCGCAGAAATTTGCGATTGTTGATAAGCCCTTATTTGAGCAATGCTTGCTAAGACATTCAAATAATCTTGCGTAGTTTGATTTTGCGTTTGTCGATATAAATTAGTACTAGTATTTTCTTGAGCAACATATTGATCAGCTGCTTGCAGTGTTTGTGACATTAACTCGCCCCCTGAAAACACATTCCAAGAAAGCCCCAAAGATAAGGTCTTATCTAAAGTCTGCGCATTCGTAGAGAGAAGTGCCGGAACATTACTATTGTAATAATTTTTTACATAGGTAGCCTGCACAAATATTGTAGGAAGTTGATTACCAACGCTTGCATGAACATTTGCCAATGCAGCGCTTTCGGTATATTGCTGTGCAAGCAATAAAGGATTTTTTATTTCAGCAACTCTCACCCAATAATCTAGATTGGCCGGCATTGGAGCTGTAACTGGAAAAGCCTTGATCGGCGTTGCTAAATTTTTTTCTTCAACTCCTGTGAAAGTCCACAAATTTTCATTGGTGATGGCTAAATTATTTTTACTTTGCACCAATGTAGCATAAGCACTATCTGCATTAGCACGTGCTTGTACCACATCAGTATAAGTAGTTAATCCTGCTGAAAATTTTTTCTGGGCTTCCTGCATCGTTTTTTGTAAAAAATTATACTGCGCTAGCGCCAAGGCTAGATCATATTCGGCGGCTAATACATTAAAATAAGCTTCGCTCACATCTAAAATAAATTGCTGTTGTTGACTTTGATAAGTCGCCATGGCTGCTTTTTTATTGTAATTTCCAACAGCAAGATCCGCCAAAGCGGTGTAGTTAAATACAGGCTGGGTCAAGGTAAAACTATAATTTTTATTATTATAATTGGTATTAATGCCTTGTGTTTGAAAGTTATTAATATTGGTATTTACCGCTGCACTGACCTGAGGCAATAAATATCCTAAATTTATAGGTACAGCTTGACTAGTAGCTAAAGCAGTATTTAAATCTGTCGCGAGAATAGGGGAGTTAGTGAGTGCATCATGATAGACGCTTAACAAATCAGCTGCATCAACAACATTATAACCACCTAAAAATAAGCATAAAAATAGCTTACGGACAATATATTTTTTTTTCATCTTATGCCTGGAAGTGTGCACGTATTTGCGCGACTATATCGTGCATGTGGTTACTGCGAGACCCTTTTACCAAAATCAAGGTATCTTTTTGTGTTACCAAAGGTAAAAGTGCTGCAATAATTTTTTGCTTTTCTTTAAAATATTGTGCTTTAGGACAGCGCTTTAACGTATGATCTAATAACTTTTGATCACCATATAAGAAAATGGCATCAAGCGACATATTTGCCATTATCTCCCCCATTTTTTCATGATAATATTCTGCTTCCGCACCCATCTCAGTCATGTTTGACATCACAAAAACTTTAGCACCATTAAAAGTATTAAGTGCATCAAGAGCATTCTCAACAGATTTAAAACTGGCATTATAAGCATCATCAATAAGCATTGCGCCAGTAGGAAGGTAGTATAGCTGGAACCGACCCTGAACGTATTTTAATTTAGCCAAGCCCTGGGCAATCTCTGTTAATCCAGCACCCACGGCCATAGTTGCAGCAGCTGCCGCCAAGGCATTAGACACAATATGTCGCCCACCAATAGGAATCGCAATTGCCTGTATACCCAAGGGTGTAAGAAGATCAAATTCACTACGTTGAAAGTCATAATGAATATGCGCAGCTTTGATCTCAGCTTGAGGATTTAAACCAAAAGTGACTTTATGCTCCGTAGGAATTTTTTCCTGCCAAGAACTAGCCAAAGGTTCATCCAAATTAATAATCGCAATACCGGTATCAATTAAAGCAGTAAAAATATCCGATTTTTCCTTAGAAACTCCTGCTATAGATCCAAGTTTTTCAACATGCTGTGCATGAATATTGGTAATTAAAGCAACTGTGGGCTGCGTGATATGCGCAGCATAAGCAATCTCTCCTGGACTATTAGTGCCCATTTCAATGACTGCATATCGATGACTCTCATTAAGCTTAAGCAGAGTTAACGGCACTCCAATTGCATTATTGAAATTTACTTCTGTTGCTAAAGTTGACCCACATTCGCTCAAGATACTAGCAATCATTTCTTTGGTGGTGGTTTTACCTGTAGTACCAGTAATTGCAATTATAGGTATGCTAAATTGTTGACGCCATGCTTGAGCCAAAGCCCCCAAACCCAATAAAGTATCTTTGACAATAATTTGGGGAATATTAATATCAACAGCATGATCAACCATTACAGCACAAGCACCTTTTTTTACGGCATCTGCAATAAAATCATGGCCATCACGCTGTGCACGCAATGCTATAAACAATTGGTGAGGCTTGATCGTACGGCTATCAATACTCACGCCAGTAAGAGCCAGATCTTCTCCTTGATAGGTCGCAGCAATTTTCATCGCTAATTGTTTGAGCGTTAACATCGTCTTAATCATTAGAAATGAGAACTGTCATTTTAACTAGTTTCAGGTCGATTTGCTACGCTGGATCTTAGAAAGAGGCACGCTAATTTCATTATCTGATACCTCTAGATGCCGTATATTTTTACACCACGCATAACCAAAAATAATTTCAAAAGTTGCAGGATAAGTTTTTTGATTTTTAAATTTTTTATAACAATGACGCATTCCTTTAAAAATTTTCTTTGAAGTCATAGCCCGATGACGCAATTTAAGATAATTAGTTTCCCCAGTCTTTTGAAGCATACGGAAGATTGCTGTTAAGCCATTAAAATCTTGAGTTAAATATTCCACATCCATAACTGGATCGGCAAACCCTGCTTTTAAAAGCGCATCGCCAATATCATGCATATCAAAAAAATGATTAATATGAGGGTTAGGCGAAATTTCATAAAAAGCAGCCCTCAATTCACGCAAGGTATCAGGACCTAAGGTAGTAAATAATAAAGTTCCATCAACTTTTAATACACGTTGCGCCTCATAAATAGCCTGCCCTAAATGATCCATCCAATACCAACATAAATTAGAAACAATCAAATCAAAACTTTGTGAAGTAAAGGGCAACGCATGCGCATCGGCACAAATAAAAAACTGTTTATTAATAGTTCTTTTAGACTGCGCTAGCTGCAAACGCTGTTCAGCCAAATCAAGATTAAAAATTTCTGCTTGAGGATAACGCTGTATTAATTCTGACCCAAGAGTACTGGAACCCGAACCAACATCCAGGATCCTTTTTGGTTTTATTTTAAGCGTATCTAAGCGCTCAAGAAGTATTAACTGTGTACTATGAGCGATTTTAGCGTGGGCTTTATAAGTTTTAGCAGTCCTATTAAAACCTTTTTTAAGTGCAGTGTAATCCAAAAATTGCATGAATTTTATTCAATCAATGTTAGAATAAATCTTCATCATCATAAAGAGTTTAAAAAGCAATGACAAGCTGGTGGTATTCCACATGCAGCGTATGTTGCAAACGCACGCGAGATTTATTTTTTATTTGCAACGATTGTGTTCAGATGTTTGATCAAATTAATTTATCCAAAGCTTGCCTTCGTTGTAAAACTCCTTTACCAGCAGAAACCACCCAAGTATGCGGAGCTTGTCTTAAAACAACTTGGCATTTTGAACATTTAGAAATTCCATTTTATTATAATGCTATGGCCCGATATTTATTGCACCGTTTAAAATTTTATCAATGCCTGCTGGTATTACCCCAACTTAGAAAATTATTAGTACAACATTTAGAAAACTATTTTACGAGTGCCCACCCTGAAGTTATTATACCTATGCCCTTACATCGATGGCGAATCTTAAAGCGCGGCTTCAATCAAGCACATGAACTAGCCAAAGCTGTAGGATATGCTTATGACATCCCCATTAACTCCAAAATTGCGATAAAAATTAAACATACACGAGCACAAGCACAGCTACGTGCTGAAGATCGACATAAAAATATAAAGGCCAGCTTTAAAGTACACCTATCAAAACCATTATCACATGTCCTAATCATCGACGATGTATTCACTACGGGATCCACTGCTAATGCTTTAGCATACCAGCTCAAGAAAGCAGGAATAGGGCGCGTAGATGTAGTGACTTTATTTCGAGCTCTAAAATTATTTTAACTTACTGATTAAAAAATAATTTTTATCATTGCAATAGGATTAATTTTTGGCCTGATAATATAGTGCGAATTAAATTGACAAAAATTAACAAAGATCTGAAAATACTTAATTAGATGCGTACATTAAACTTACATCAAAAGGAAAAAAATATGGCAACTAGAAAACCGAACCCTGCATTATTAAAACCAATGACGATTAGTCCAGAGCTTCAGGCCGTAGTAGGTAAAGGTCCAATGCCACGCTCAGAAGTGGTCAAGGCACTATGGGTTTATATTAAGAAAAATAATCTCCAAGATCCTAATGCAAAACGTAACATCATTGCTGACGAAAATTTAAAGAAAGTTTTTGGTGGAAAAGCAAAGGTGGATATGTTTGAAATGACTAAGTTGGTATCAGCGCATCTTTCTTAATAGCGATACCAAACGCAAAAATGCTCTTTGTAGCGGTAATCTTGATGGATATTAATCGGTATGGAGCTGATCTCTTTGTGCCGAGTTTTCCTCAATTGCAAAGTCATTTTAATTTATCACCATTTTGGGTTGATGCTTAAACAGCAAAAGTTTGAGCAAAGCCGCATACTTGATTTAACTAATTGCATTTTTAGCTTACTATTTTTTGTGAGTAAGAATTGTGATTTAATGGGTCTTCAATATTAAATTTTATTTCTTATGTCGATAGATATTACGCGAGCTTCTTTAAAAAATCATCCGCTTTTTACTAGGCGAGAATTTATGCAAAGTTTTTTAACGACATTAAAAAATTTTGGTTTTACTTATTTTTGTTATCATCGCGTACTTGATGCACATCAAAGAATTATTTTGAGCAGCAAACCTGAGGTTTCAGAATTATTTATTAACAAAAAACTATATAAACTAGCCTTACATGCGTCGCCAGAATCTTATTCCAGCGGTATTTTTTTACATGATTTTTTAAATACCCAAGAGATTAAGCATGCACTCAGCACTTTTAATCTTAATAGCGGGGTTATTTTAGTAAAAAAGCAAGTAAATTTTCTTGAGTTCTTTTTTTGGTATGCGCCTAAAAGTACTGTAGCGTTAAATCATTTTATCATTAATAATATTGATTTATTTGAGGCGTGGATACAAGAGTTTAGAGGGCGTGCACAGCCTATACTAAAACAGTATCAAAAAAATCCTTTATTTTATCCGCGAGGCGTTGAGACTATTGGGTTAAATCAACCCCTAAAACAACGCCCGCATTTTGAATATTTATTGAGCCCACGTGAGCGAGAAATTTTCTATCTTATTAAAATGGGTTTAAGCAGTAAAAAAATGGCGCTGCAATTAAATATTTCTAATCGAACAGTTGATAAACATATTGAAAATATGTTTGTTAAAACCAATTGTAATTCTCGGATTGAATTGCTTCAAAAAATTAATTTTATTATTTTATAATGGATCGCTGTGACTTTTGTGCTGTTTATAATTGGATTTAGTGTATAATATATTCAACTAAGGGAAGCTTTGACCGATGTACATAGGATATAATTTAGGTGAAAAATTAACCGTTGTCAGTGCTGGCAAGCTTAGGCCAGAATTTGCTGTTCCTGTGTCTGAGATAAAAGCATCGTTATTAAGTACTAAAACCAATTCTAAAATGGGTACTTTCTTGATTCATTATATGGATACTGATACTGGCCCTAGTATTCATACAATTTGGGTGGCCATTTCTGGTTCGGGTAATAAGCATAAAAGTGATGAGTGTGCTAGAAGATTAACAAGGCTTTCTTATGCTCGTTTTGTGCCCTATGTGGTTGAAGGTGCTCTTCTTGAGACTAGCAAACCTTCAGGAGTGGATTTTATTTCTGCTCGTGAACAGCTTAATCGAGAGAACTTATTTAAGCGCTTTTTAATTTTTATTACTAATGCTTTTCAAGCGGATGGCTCATCTTATGATGCCACTGTTATTAAAGAAGTTTTTCATCTTAAGGAATGCTTAATAGACTCTGTACGTTTTATAAAAGCGTTTTTGCGGTCTGAAGCGTTTAAAGCAGAATACTTACGTTTTTTAACAAATCCAGCTGAAAAAGATTATTATCGTTTCTATCCTACGCCAGTACATTTTTTATTAATGCTTGCTTGGGAATGCTATCTTCTTGATCGTCATGTTCAAGAATCCAAAAAAAGCTTTAGTGCTCATGGGGGATTTATAAAATTTATTGATACTGTGACTGGGTTTGAGGTTGACGATATAAATTACCGAAAGATGAAAACTTATATCCAAGCACTAGAGCTCGAGAGAGATGATCAACTTTACAAATCATTCGAAGCCTTATGGCAGCATATGAATCAGTTCAAGCTTGAGCAGTTAACTAGAAAAATGCAACATTGTGCTGAAACCAATCTCATCGAATACTTGCAAACAAAAGAAGGTCGAAAGATTTTAGGAAGGCCAGGTAAATTTTATTTATTTAGTTCTATCATAGGTGATGACACAAATGAAATAGTACTTTTATGTGATAATTGTCGTTTATCTGTTTTACCAAAAATAAAAGAGTTAAATATTGCTGCTGGGGATTCACCTAAAACAATGTATACCGCGCAGGTGCCTGTTATATCTGCATCTTTTCCGACCCTACCACTCGCTCTGCTTCCTGTTGAAGAGCTATGTGATCTAAGACCTCCGTTAAAACGTGATGAGCTTGCGACTGCTATGACGCTTTATGAAGTTTTATGTACTCATGCTGATGGAGAATCATTAATAGATTACATGGCTTAAGAATCAATAAAGCCGTCATCCTGATTTTTTCGCAGAAAAACATCAGGATAACGGCAGTAGAGAGGGCGCAAAACTCGCAGTAAAAAATTCGCGTTTTGAGCTGCGCTTGGTATATAATGCCCAAAAATTTATAGAGATGAGATTATGGCAATTCGTTGTGGAATCGTGGGTTTGCCCAATGTAGGCAAGTCAACGTTGTTTAATGCGCTCACTAAAGCGCAGATTGCGGCGCAAAATTATCCGTTTTGTACGATAGAACCGAATGTCGGTATTGTTCCTGTACCTGATCACCGCTTGCAAGAATTGGCACTTTTGGTGACGCCTGAGCGTGTTGTGCCTACAACTACTGAATTTGTTGATATTGCAGGCTTGGTGGCCGGAGCATCTAAAGGCGAAGGGCTGGGTAATAAATTTTTGGCTAATATTCGTGAGACCGATGCAATTTTGCATGTAGTTCGCTGCTTTGAGAATGATGATATTATTCATGTTGCTAGTAAAATTGATCCTTTGGCTGATATAGAAACGATCAATACTGAGTTAATGCTCGCTGATTTAGAAACCATTGATAAAGTTATTTTACGTAATCAAAAATTGGCAAAAGGTGGGAATGCAGAAGCGCAGGTTGAAATTGCGCTTGCAGAAAAAATAAAGGCCTTATTGAATCAAGGTAAGAAAGCTTTAACTTTTGCGTGTACCCCAGAAGAACAAAAAATTATTAAAACTTTTCAGCTGATCACGGCTAAGCCAACTTTATATGTTGCTAATGTTCATGAAGATGGTTTCACTAATAATCCACACTTAACGGCAGTTGAGAGCCTTGCTACGCAAGAAAAATCTAAAGTTGTTGCTATTTGTGCTGCTATGGAATCTGAGCTCATTGATATGGATGATCATGAAAAAATAAATTTCTTGAAAGAAATGGGCATGCCTGAGCCTGGCCTTAATCGCGTGATTCGTGAGAGTTATAACTTATTAGGTTTACAAACTTATTTTACTGCGGGTGTAAAAGAAGTCAGAGCTTGGACAGTGAAGATTGGCGCTACTGCTCCTGAAGCAGCAGGTGTAATTCATACCGATTTTGAAAAAGGTTTTATCCGTGCTGAAGTTATTAGTTATGATGATTTTATTAAATACCAAGGTGAGCAAGGCGCTAAAGATGCCGGTAAATGGCGCTTAGAAGGTAAAGAATATATAGTCAAAGATGGCGATGTTATGCACTTCAGGTTTAATGTCTAACGCGCATTTAAAATAGCTGTGGTGGTGATTTGTTTCAGTTCAGTTAATACTTCTGGTTCGATATTGAGTGGAGGCAGCCAATAGAGCGTATTTCCCAAGGGGCGCAAGAAAGCGCCGAGTTTGAGTGCTTCTTGAAATATTTTATGTCCAAAGCGGGGGATTTTTTTTGGGTTAATAAGATCTGCAGCTACAATGCTCCCGATATGCCGCACGTTTGTTAGTTGCTGCGTGGTTGTGGCTATTTCTAACATTAAGTCTTTCATGAATGCAGCGTTATCTTGTATGCGTTGATAAATATTTTCTTCTTCAATGGTTTCCAGGCAGGCTAAAGCTACTGCGGCTCCTAAAGCATTACCCGAATGTGTATGCGAGTAAAAAAAGGTTTTCCCTTGTTCATAATCATCATAAAATAATTCATAGATTTTAGTATTGGTAAGCGTCACGCTTAAAGGAATAAACCCTGAAGTTAAGCCCTTAGATAAACAGATGAAATCAGGCTCGATGCCAGCATGTTGGCATGCTAAGGGTAGGCCTGTGCGTCCAAGCCCTGTCATAATTTCATCAGCAATGAGATGTACATTATGAGCGTGTGTCCAGGCACGTAGGCGTTTTAAAAAATCTTGTGAATAAATCAACATGCCTGCAGATCCTTGTACAATCGGTTCTACCAAAAATGCTGTTAGCGTTGTTGCATGTTGATTTAGTTGTGCTTCTAGATCAGGCCATACTGCACTACAATCGTGCCATAAAGGATCATTCACATCACTTACATAAGGCACACCTTTTAAAAAAATCTGCGGTAATAACCCTGCTTCATAAGGCTTGCGAAACCTGCCTACATCACTCACAGACAAGGCTAGACCTGTTTCACCATGATAAGCGTTTTCTAAGGCCATAAATTTGGATCGTTGTTTATCACCCAAAAGATAGCGGGCATGCAAACTCATTTTCATGGCGATTTCAACAGCACAGGAGCCGTCACTTGCAAAGGCCATGTGTTTGAGAGTTTTGGTCATGCTTGCTAATTTTTCGGATAATTTAATAATTGCTTCGTAGGTAGTATCTGCAAAGATGACATGCTGAAATTTTTCTACTTGTTCTAATAAAGCCGCTTTGAGTTTAGGATGTCCGTGCCCTAGAGCATGACACCACCAACTTGAAAGTGCGTCAATTAATTTTTGGCCATTTTCTAATTCAATATAGGGGCCGTAAGCTTTTTTGATGACCAATAGTGGATAGGTTTCGTAGTCTTTCATTTGCGAGCATGGATTCCAAATATGCTGTAAACTACGCTGCACCAAATCCATTGTTTACCAAATTGACAAAATAGTTGAAGATGACTATTCTACCTACTAAATTTGGGTGCTACAAGGAATTATATGACTAACCTTCGCCATGATTGGACTCCTGAAGAAGTAAGCGCGCTTTATAAGCTGCCGTTTATTGAGCTTGTTTTTCAGGCACAAGTAGCACATCGTAAATATTTTTCAGCAGATAAAATGCAATTTGCCAGTTTATTGAATATCAAAACAGGTACTTGTCCAGAAGATTGCAAATATTGTCCTCAATCAGGTTTTTATAATACTGGTTTAAAAAAAGAAAACCTAATGTGTATTGAAGATGTTATTAGTGAAGCTAAAGCTGCTAAAGCCCGTGGCGCACAACGTTTTTGTATGGGTGCTGCATGGCGCAACCCCCCGAAAAAAGATTTGCCTAAAGTAGTTGAAATGATTAAAGCAGTAAAAGCTTTGGGCCTAGAAACTTGCGTAACTTTAGGCATGTTAGATGAGCCGCAAACGCAGACGCTTAAAGAGGCAGGACTAGATTTTTATAATCACAACTTAGATACTTCTCCTGAATATTATAAAGAAATTATTAGCACGCGTACTTATCAAGACCGATTGGATACGCTAGAAAATGTGCGTAATGCGGGCATCAAAGTGTGTTGTGGTGGCATTTTAGGCTTGGGCGAAACACGTGAAGATCGTATTGGTTTGTTGATCAATCTTGCCAATCTTCCTGAGCACCCACAGAGTGTTCCGATTAATAAACTCATTCCAATTCCGGGTACGCCTTTAGCGCATAATGCGCCCATTGATAATTTTGAGTTTGTTAGAACGATTGCTGTTGCCAAAATCATGATGCCCAGTTCTTTTATTCGTTTAAGCGCAGGTCGGCATGATATGAGTTATGAGTTGCAGACCTTATGCTTTCTTGCAGGGGTGAATTCTATATTTTTAGGTGATAAATTATTAACCGCAGAAAATGCTAGTTTGGATCGAGATCAAGAATTGATGGCTACGCTCGGTATTAGTAGTATTTAATATGTTTGAGCAGGTTTTAGCAGATCGACTTCAAGAATATCAAGGTCAACAGCTCTACCGCCAGCGTACACTGCTTGGCAAGCCTGAGACGCATCATTTAAAAGTTCAACATCAAGATCAAGTTTTGCTTTCGTTTTGTAGTAATGATTATTTAGGTTTAGCACATCATCCTCAAGTGGTTGAGGCCTACAAACAAGCGGCTGAAGCTTATGGCGTTGGTAGTGGTGCTTCGCACTTAATCAGTGGTTATCATCAGCCTCATTATGATTTGGAGCAAGCTTTTGCTAAATTTTTGCGACGTGATCGTGCGCTGCTTTTTAACACTGGTTATATGGCGAACATAGGCGTTTTACAAGCCTTGAGTCGTGAGCAAGACGTAATTTATCAGGATAAATTAAATCATGCCTCTTTAATTGATGCAGGTTTACTCGCAAAAGCAAAGATGCAACGTTATGCACATCGAGATTTTACACATTTAAAAAATTTATTAGCACGGCAAACGCAAGGACAAAAATTTATCGTGACCGACGGTGTTTTTAGTATGGGAGGAGATCTTGCACCATTACCTGAATTAATAGCGCTTGCTCAGGCAGAGCAAGCTTGTTTAATTGTGGATGATGCCCATGGGATAGGTATTTTAGGTTCTAGTGGCGGGGGAGTAGCGGAGCATTTTAATGTTACTCAAAGAGAGCTTCCGGTATTGATTTGCCCTTTAGGCAAGGCTTTTGGTTGTTTTGGTGCGGTTGTTGCTGGAAGTGATTTGATCATTGAAAGCCTAGTGCAATTTGCGCGAACTTATATTTACACTACGGCAATACCACCAGCTTTAGCATGTGCTGCTTTGGCGAGTTTAAAAATAATTAGTGCTGAATCAAAACGACGTGAGTATTTATATGCATTGATTGATTATTTTAAAAAAGCAGCAGTAGCGCAAGGAATAGCATTAGTAGAATCTACAACTCCTATTCAATCGTTAATTTTGGGATCTGCTACGAGAGCTATTAATTTGCAAAAATATTTGTATGCGCATGGATTTTTAACTTCTAATATTCGACCACCGACGGTGCCTACGAATACCTCGCGTTTGCGCATTACGTTAAGTTGTTTGCATACGCATGAGCATATAGATCAACTCTTAAAAGCGATTAGTAACGCTCTAAATTTGAATAAAATATAAACTGTACACGAGAAGTACCATGGTGCAAAATTTAGTCCTTTTTCCAGGCTGGGGGTTTGACGCTCAGGTAATGAAGCCTCTGGCAGAAAAATTAGCATTGCATTATTGCGTAAACATTGCAGATTTAGTAGCACCCATTAAAAAGCTTCAAGCACAGATTCCTCCAGATGCAATTTTGATGGGTTGGTCTTTGGGTGGATTATTTGCATTAAGGTTAGCAAAATTGATGCCGGTAAAAAAAATCATTTTAATTGCTAGTAATCCCTGCTTTATTGCCCAAGATTATTGGCCTGGAATAAAACCTGACCTTTTTCATGAATTCAAAAATATTTTAAATACAAATAGCGCTGAGGCTCTGAAAAAATTTGCTTACTTGCAGGTGCAGGGGATGCTTGATGAACGCAAAGCTTATAAAAAAATTATAACTTATCTAACACATAGGGTATCAGCGCAAGCATTGCTTACAATTTTAGCGGAAGATATGCGCGATGTTTTAAAGCAGCTTAAATGCCCTGTACAATTTATTTTAGGTGCAAAAGATGTTCTGGTTCCTAGTACGTTGGCTCAAGAGCTAGAGATTTTAAAACCTGAAGCAAAAATTTCAATGCTAGAATCAGCAGCGCATGCGTCTATTTTATTTAATATCGATGAGATCGTGCATCATGTTATTTGAAAAGCAAAAAATTCAACAATGTTTTAATAAAGCTGCTGCTACTTATGATCAAGCGGCAACTTTACAGCATGATACAGGTAAGCAATTGTTAAATCATTTGGAGCAACTTTCTGGTATGCATGAGTTGATTTTAGATGTAGGTGCTGGAACAGGATATTGCACGCATCTTTTAGCCAAGCGTTATCCTGCAGCAACTATTATTGGGATAGATTTCGCACAAAAAATGCTTGAGACAGCGCAAAAGAATGCTTTACCATCTGAGCAGTATATCTATGCAGATTTTGATAATTTGCCATTGCAAAAAAATTCTATAGACCTTATCTATGCTAATTTTGCCTGGCAGTGGAGTTTAGATTTAAAACTAACGCTTGAAGCTGCTAAGTTAGTACTTAAAAAAAATGGATATATTATTTTTTCAAGTTTAGGCCCACAAACACTGTGTGAGCTTCGTGCAGCCTTCGCAAGCATCGATCAGCATCAGCATCTTAATGAGTTTTTATCTATTGATGAGGTAAAACAAAATTTGTTAACGTGTGATTTTAAAATTCTCGATTTAAAGCAGGAGCTTCAAACATTGTCATTTAATGATATATTTGAGTTAATGCGTAATTTAAAAAAAGTAGGTGCTAATTATGTGTTTAATAAAGATATTGAACATTTAAGTACGCGTCACTATTTTGAGCGTTTGGCACAAGCTTACGAATGCTTTAAAATTGATGATAAATTGCCGGCAAGCTATGAAATTATTTATGGTCTCGTTCAAAAATGAGTAAACGTTTTTTTATTACTGGAACAGATACTGGCATTGGTAAAACTTATGTAAGCTGTAAATTGTTAGAATATTTTAATGCACAGGGTTTAAGAACGATTGCGTTGAAACCTATAGCTTCCGGCGCTCACCTTGTGCCGAATCAAGGTTTACGTAATGAAGATGCCTTGGCTTTGCAGCAGCATGCATCAGTTTATTTACCTTATGAGCAGGTCAATCCTATTTGCTTTGAGCCTGCTGTTGCGCCGCATATCGCTGCAGCCCAGGTGGGTTATAAGTTAACCTTAAAAAATATCTTAGCATCTTGCCAGGCAACTTTAGAGATTCCTGCAGATATTTATCTTATCGAAGGGGCGGGCGGCTGGTATACGCCTATCCATGGATTGCAAACGTTTGCTGATTTTGCTGCGAAGTTAGCTGCTGAGGTGGTTTTAGTAGTGGGAATGCGTTTGGGATGTATTAATCACAGTTTACTAACGATTAAAGCAATTAAGAGCCAAGGTTGTCAGCTTAAAGGATGGATTGCGAATAGTTATGAAGAAGAAAGAATGCCGTTTTTTGAAGAGAATCTGCATACGCTTGAAGCGTATATCGATGCACCATTGCTTGGCACTTTAATGCATCAAGGGAGCTTTTTAGGCTCCCTTGATAGTCAATTAAAGCAATCAATTATTTATTAGCGAAAATTAACAAACATTTCGGGTGTTGGTGGTGCAAAAGTGCTATTGGGATTATTAGCAAAAGAGAGTGATACACGGGGCATGGGCATAGGCGCATAGCTTCTGCCTTCCGCAATCGCTTGTGCTGCCGTCATTGTGTTTATAACATTAATATAAGCACGGGAATGCATAGCTGCAGAAGCTAGTAGATTATCGTAAGTTTGAGCAAATCTGCTATGGGTAGAAGTATCAGCAACGCCACCAAACCTTGAAAAATCAACTGGCATATTTTTTCGTTGCAATAAGCGAATAACTTTTTCAAGAACACCTCTGATTTCTGAATTTTTTTCTGGAGGTGCTGTTGGCGTAGGTATAGCAGCAGCGCCTTGCGGTAAAGTACCTGCTTTTTGAGCCTGAGAGGTTAGAATTTGTTTGTGTTCATGAGTACGCACTAAGTCTTGAAGACTTTCGAAATCCGTGTCTTTTATAATTTCGGAAGCAACCTCATCAATAAAGCGCAAGAAATTTTCTAGCTGGCTTGCAAGGTCTAAGTTTATAGTAGTTTTTTTGTCGGTCGATAGGCTTTGTAAAAACGAAGATAATTTTACAGCTAAATCTGCTTTGCCTTCTACGCTCATAAACAGTTTGAGCATATGAATAAAGTTTTCGAGAGCTTCTTTAAGTCTGCTATTAAGTTCATCATCTGCTGCTGCGGAATATTCAAAAAGTGATTCAACGTATTGTTGATAAATCAAGGCTAATTCACGAAGTTCTTTATCTAAAAAAGCATTAACTTCAGCTAGACCGCCCGATCTAAAAGCAGACCAAAGTTTTGCAATTTGCTCGACTGAGGTTGCTTGGCTTTGTTTAAGCTCTAACAAAAACTCATCTAAAACATCTTGCAGGCTAACGTAAGATAGTTTGTTGGGCATAAAGTATCCTAAAATTAAGCTTTAATTTTTGTAAATTCTATCGTAAAAATTTAAGAAAATCAAGTAAAGTTATAGCACTATTTTTCGATGTTTGGCTAAAACTTTTCAAGATGTTAATTTGTTGATTTTTATAGATAAATTTTTAATAAACATAAAATATAATGGCTTTTAATGCAAAAAATCTATATTATGCCGAGCAAAATAATTGCGTGCTAAATTTTTATGATTCAATTTAATAATGTCGCTTTACAGTTAGGTGATAAATTTTTGTTTACTGATATTAGTTTTACGTTGCACGCTAAAGAAAAAATTGGTTTGATTGGTCAGAATGGCGCGGGCAAGTCGACTTTATTTGCGATGTTACAAGGAGTAATTCATCCGGATAAAGGCGAAGTGCAATTACCAAAAAATTTGCGCTTAGCAACAGTAAAGCAGGAAACACCTGCACTTCCTATGACTGCGATTGAATATGTTCTTGATGGTGATGGTATTTATAGACAGCAACAGAAAGAAATTGCACAAGCGGAGGTGAGTGAGGATATTCATGAGTTAGGGCGCTTGCATGAATGGATGGAGCATACTGGGTTCTATGCTAAACCGGCACAAGCAGCGGCATTGCTGAATGGTTTAGGATTTAGCTTTGAAGAGCAAAGCAGGCCTGTAGCTGAGTTTTCAGGGGGATGGCGCATGCGTTTGAATCTTGCGCAAGCTTTAATTGCGCCTTCTGATGTGTTGCTTCTTGACGAGCCTACCAATCACTTGGATCTTGAGGCTGTCCTTTGGTTAGAAGATTGGCTTAAAAATTATCCTGGTATTTTATTGATCATTTCTCATGATCGAGAGTTTCTTGATAATGTAGTTAAGTATATTTTGTGGTTGGAGCAAGGCGTAATTAAAAGGTTTTCTGGAAATTACTCAGAATTTGAAATTCAGCGCGCAACGCAATTGATGCAACAACAAGCCGCGCTTGAAAAACAGCAACGTGAGCGCGCGCATTTGCAAAGTTATATCGATCGTTTTCGTGCTCAGGCCACAAAAGCAAGGCAAGCTCAAAGTCGGATAAAAGCCTTAGAGCGCATGGGAGAAGTTTTGGCGATGCATCAAAGCTCACCTTTTCATTTTTCTTTTTCTGAAGTAATGCTCACCACTCGGGCGAATTTGTTGCAACTGATCGATGCAGATATTGGCTATGAAAACAAAACTATATTAGAGCAAGTACAATTTGCTATAGCATCGGGTGAACGCTTAGGGTTACTGGGTCCTAATGGTGCCGGCAAGTCGACTTTGATTAAAAGTTTAGCAGGTACCATTCCTTTATTAAAAGGCGAGCGTAAAGTCAATCAGCATTTAAAATTAGGTTATTTTTCTCAACATCAATTAGATATTCTAGTAGAAAAAGAATCACCATTTTGGCATTTTCGGGAGCTCAGTCCTCATGCTGCAGAGCCGACGTTACGTAAATTTTTGGGCCAGTTTAATTTTAGTGGTGATAATATTTTTAAGCCCATTAGTTATTTTTCTGGGGGAGAAAAAGCGCGTTTGGCCTTAGCTTTGATTATTTGGCAAAAGCCGAATTTGTTGCTTCTTGATGAACCTACTAATCATTTGGATATAGAGATGCGCCAAGCATTGATTTTAGCTTTGCAGGATTATACGGGCGCAGTGATTGTTATTTCTCATGATCGGCATTTAATTCGTGCAACTACGGATGTTCTTTATCTTGTTTATCAAGGTCGGGTAGAAGAGTTTAAAGGTAGTATTGATGATTATCCAGATTGGTGGAAAAAAGAACAAAAAAAACACATAACCCCAACAGCTGTCACTAAAAAAAATAATCGTAAAGAAGAACAGCGTGAACTTGCAGAGCAGCGCGCTCTAAAACAAAAATATATCAAAGCCTGTGAAAATTATGAAGCATCATTAGGTCGCCTGCAAGAAAAGTTATCGATTTTAAGCGCTCAGTTACAAGCCCCAGATCTCTATGAGCCTGGCAATAAAAATAAGCTCACACAATTGTTAAAAGATCAAAAACAAATTCAACAAGAAATTCTTGTCACGGAAGAAGCATTATTACAAGTTATGAGTCAACTTGAAAAAGATTTTTTAGAGGATTAAATTCGGCGTCTTTGATATAATGCACCCACTGCATTTTGTATATGAGCATAATTTTAAATGAGTGAAGGAATGTACGATTGATGACAGCACAAATTCTAGACGGTAAAGCTTTAGCAGAGCAGCTTAAAGGGACGTTAAAAAATAATGTCATAACACTCAAAAATAAAATAGGTCGTGTGCCTGGTATTGCGGTGGTCCTTGTGGGTGATGATCCTGCTTCGCAAGTTTATGTAAACAATAAATTGAAATGCGCTGAAATGATTGGTGTTAAGGCGTTCACTTATAAATTTAATGCCGATATTTCTGAAACCGCTTTAGTAGCTCAAATTGATGCTCTTAATAAAGATTCTAATGTTGATGGTATTTTGGTGCAATTGCCTTTGCCGCAACATCTTCGTGCTGAGGTGGTTTTAACTAAGATATTAGCAAGTAAAGATATTGATGGTTTTCATGTAGAAAATATAGGCCGTTTAGCATTAAAACAAACAGGTTTGCATCCCTGTACGCCGAAAGGCATTATGACTTTATTAAAGCATTATGTCGGTGACATTAAAGGGATGAATGCAGTAGTTATTGGCGCGTCCAATATTGTAGGCCGTCCCATGGCATTGGAGCTTTTGAATGCACGCTGCACAGTGACGATTTGTCATCGTGCTACTAAAGATCTGGCAGATGAAACTCGACGCGCAGATTTAATCGTTGTTGCAGCCGGTGTGCCACATATTCTTAATGATGTCATGGTTAAACCAGGCGTTATTGTTGTTGACGTTGGCATTCACCGCCTTCCGGATGGCTCACTTACGGGTGATGTTGATTTTAAAAAAGTAGCGCCTCTTGCTGCTTGGATTAGCCCAGTTCCAGGCGGCGTGGGCCCAATGACTGTGGTCACCTTAATGCAGAATTTACTCTTGGCAACAGAAATGGCGCATCATGCGGAGTCTATTCATTCAACATGAAGTTAGCTGATTTTGATTATCAACTTCCTGAGCATCTTATTGCTCAATATCCACTATCCAAGCGTACTGATAGCCGTTTGTTAAAAGTAGATGTGTTCAAGCATGCATTGACGCATCATGTTTTTAAAGAATTGCCTGTACTGTTACAACCTACGGATTTATTGGTTTTTAATGATACTAAAGTTCTGCCTGCGCGTTTATACGCACATAAACCTACCGGAGGTAAGGTTGAAATTTTATTGGAGCGAATTCTTAAGCCGGATGAAATACTCGCGCATTGTCGTGCGAGTAATTTAAAGCCAGGGCATGAACTAATCATCGATGCGCAAGTTAAATTTGAGGTTCTACAGCAAGAGCGCTTATATCATCTTAAATTGGTGAGTAATTTATCTTTGATGGAAGTACTAAATCGTTATGGACATATTCCTTTGCCTCCTTATGTAGAGCGTGCTGATCAGGACTTTGATAAAGAGCGTTATCAAACAATTTATGCAAATATTGCTGGATCCGCTGCAGCGCCTACTGCCGGATTACATTTTGATGATGAGATTTTTGCTGCATTAGCAGCGCAAGGCATTGAGCATACTTTTGTAACTCTGCATGTGGGTGCTGGTACTTTTCAACCTGTTAAAACTGAAGATATCAGTAAACATATCATGCATACAGAAATTTATGAAATAAACGCAGAAGCTGCTCAAAAAATTAATGAAGCCAAACGTGCAGGGCGCCGAGTCATTGCTGTTGGCACGACCTCAGTACGTACACTAGAAACCGCAGCAGAAGGCGCGTATGTTAAGAAAGGGCAGAGCGTGACAAATATTTTTATTTATCCCGGCTATACCTTTAAAATAGTGGATGGCATGATTACTAATTTTCACTTACCCAGATCTTCTTTATTGATGCTCGTTGCTGCATTCGCAGGTTTGGATTTAATTAAATCAGTTTATGAGTTAGCCATAAAAGAAAGTTATCGCTTTTTTAGTTATGGTGATGCGATGTTGTTATTGAGATGAGTTATTTTTTCTTTTGCTTTTCTGGTAATACTGAAGAGTGGTGTTCAATAATAAGCCACTGATCATTTTCTTTTAAATACACAAAAGTAAAGCGGGCGGGCACTTCAATCGTATGGTGATGGGGTCCGAGATAACTAAAAGTATAAAGTCCAGAATTAACTGCAACCGTATCATTAGCATAGACCCGTGGATGTTCTTGATCAAAAATAACCTGTAGTTGTGGTTTTGCGGTTAACTTCACAAAATAATTATAAAGATTTTGTGGCGTAGTGATCTCATTCACAAAGGTTGGGTAAAAATAAGCATTGTTATCATAAAGTGCTACAATTGCCTTGGGGTTGCGCGCATCAATTGCTTGTTGCCAATTCTCGCTGGCATTGAGCACATTTTGTTGTTCAGGCGTATACGCGGCTGTTGGTGTTACTGCAAAAACAAAAGAGAAATTAGCAAAAAGACTGGCTGCTAATAATAATTTTTTAATCATGATTGCTCCTGTTTGATAAAGTTTTTGAGATATTTTGCCAACATATCAACTTCAAGATTAACAAATGTTCCTACCCGATAATATTGCGCGATAGTGGCCTGCAGTGTATGCGGAATCAAGGTCACTCGGAATATTGATGCTACGATATCAATGATGGTGATGCTCATTCCGTCAATGGCGATAAAACCTTTATTGATCAAATAAGGTCGCAAATTTTCAGAGAAACGAATGCTGACCAACCAGGCACTGTCCTCAAGAGTAATATCAACAATCTCACCCAAGGCATCAACATGCCCTTGCAATAAATGGCCGCCAATACGTTGTTGTAAAGTCATGGCGCGTTCAAGATTAACTAAAGAGTTTTCTGTGAGCATGCTAAAATTAGTACAGCGTAAAGTTTCGGCAACGACTTCAACGTAAAATCCTTCTGAATTGAATTCAGTCACTGTTAGACAAGTACCATTGATGGCAATGCTATCACCTATTTTAAGATCGCTTAATACGGTTACACAACCAACAAAAATTTTTAATCCCATTAAAGTTTTAACCAAGGCTTTAATGACACCAATCTCTTCAACTATGCCAGTAAACATAAAAAGTCCTACTATAAATAAGATTTAATTTTAATATCAGTACCAAGAGTTTTGCTATTTAAAGGTTTTAATGAAATTTTTTGAGGTAAATTTCCAATGAACCAAGGCGTGAGATAGCAGGTAATTTCTTGTACTACTTTAAGGCTAAAGAATTCTTGTAATGTAGCTCTACCTCCTTCTACTAACAAACTTATAATTTCACGTTGACCTAATAAATTCAACAACGCTATGAGATCAATTTTGTTATTGTGCAAGGGTAGAGGAATAATTTCTGTGGTTGTAGTGCTAAATTTTTTTTGAGCGCTTTTAAAAAATTCTTCAGCACATACTAGCCACGTTTTATCGGGCAATGCGCCATTGAAAAGTTTGAGTGTTGCATCTAAATCAGCTTGCGTGTTTAAAACGATGCGTTGCGGTTGACGAGCGATAGGGGCGATGTAACGTACAGTCAATGATGGATTATCAAGGCGTGCAGTATGGCTTCCGATTAAAATTGCTTGTGAGGTTTGTCTCAATTCATGCGCATCTTGTTGACTTAAGGAGTTTGAGAGTTGCCGTTCATTTGTGTCAGGTGTTGCTATTTGTCCATCTAAAGACATCGCCCATTTTGCGATCACATAAGGTTTGCGTGTAGTAATGAAATGAAAAAATGCACGATTTAAATGTAGTGCTTCTTCAGCTAATATGCCCAGTGTTACTTCAATGTTCGCAGCTTGTAATGTGGCAATTCCTTGACCTGAAACTAAAGGATTGGGATCTTCTATTGCAATGATTACCTTTTTAATGCCTGCTTTTATGATGGCGTCTACGCAAGGAGGGGTGCGGCCATGATGACAGCATGGTTCTAAGTTGGTATAAAGGCTAGCACCATGGGCTTGAGTACCTGCTGCTGTTAATGCATGGATTTCTGCATGAGGCTCACCTGAGCACTCATGAAAGCCTTGTCCTACGATCATATTATCTTTTACTATTACGCATCCGACCATAGGATTAGGCAGGCTGAGATAACGCCCTTGGTATGCTAATTCTAAACATAAGCGCATATAGCCAATATCAGACATGATGCAACTTCCTATAATTAACTAAGTCACGAATGGTTCCAATTTTTAATTGATGTTTTTTAGCAATTTTTACTAAGTCATCACGACGAGCCATGGTGCCATCAGCATTAAGAATTTCAATTAGTACTGCGACTGGATAAAAGCCTGCAAGCCTCACAAAGTCAACAGCTGCTTCTGTGTGTCCTGGACGAGTTAAAACGCCACCTTCCTTAGCTACAATAGGAAATATATGCCCTGGAGAAACAATATCATTAACGGTTGCCTCTGCCTTTGAAGCAGTTAAAATCGTATGCGCGCGCTCAAAAGCTGAAATTCCGGTAGTTACACCATGACTGGCTTCGATAGACCAAGAAAAATTACACGGAAAAGCGCGTTCACCACGTACTGGCATTAAAGGAAGTTCTAAACGTTTTGCGTGTGCAGGTGTTATCGGCATGCATAATAAACCACGACCGTGTTGTAAAACAAAATTAATTTTTTGTGGTGTTACTTTTTCCGCTGCCATAAAGAAATCACCTTCATTTTCGCGATTTTCATCATCCATTACGATAATAATTTCACCGGCTTTGATTGCGGCGATTAGTTCTTCTGTAGTATTACTTTGCATGAACTTTCCTTTTCATAAATAAACTTGCTACTATTGAAATAGCCAAGATGCTCACAATTATTGTCAGTGAAAGAAGAGGGGAGACATGCCACCAAGGCTCAATCAGCAGCTTAACACCAATTAAAGTTAAAATAAGTGCAAGACCATAGTGCAAGCCTTGAAAACGCTCTAAAAAATCTCTTAGAAGAAAATATAAAGCACGTAGCCCCATTACTGCAAACATATTAGAACTGAAAACAAGAAAAGGATCAGTGGTAATTGCTAAGATCGCTGGAATGCTATCTGTAGCAAAGATAATGTCGGCAAGCTCTATTAAAATAACAACTATAAATAATGGTGTTACATACCATAATAATTTTTTTTTCACGAAAAAAAGATCACCACAAAAATTTGGAGTTACACGTAAATGTTTACTCAGAAATTTGACCACTGGATGTTCGATGACGCTGGGGGTTTTTTCATGCCCATGGTGAGTCCAGAACATCTTAATTCCAGTTATTAATAAAAATACTCCAAATAGATAGAGCAGCCAGGAAAATTTTTGTACTAAATGACTTCCTAAGACGATAATAAATGCTCGGAGAAAAACTGCTCCTAAAACCCCGTAAGTCAGTACGCGTCGTTGATAACCTAGAGGCACTTTAAAATGCTGAAAAATTAACAAGAAGACAAAAATATTATCTAGTGCTAAAGACTTTTCAATTAAATAACCCGAAAGAAAATTTGCCACAACTATATTTGCTAATCGAAGATCAAACTTATATTTGGTGTAAAGCCATAATAATAAAGCAAAAATAAAAGCTAAAACGATCCAGGCTAAAGACCAGGTTAAAGCCTCTTTAGCGGGCATCCTCATGCCACGATTAGCACCTAGTACAAATAAATCAAAGGCGATCATCGCGAGTATAAAAATTAAAAAACCTAGCCACATCCACCAGGCATCAATAATTGGGATCACAACCCATCCTTTCTTTAAAATTCCAGATAGTTTAGCAGTCTTAGCCAGATTTTGCCTAGTACCCTATAATTATGCTTATTTAAGGAAATCATTTGTCTCCTACTTGCGTGATTGGCAAAGGCCAATTATGATAAAAAATTCTTAATATTCGAGCGATCTTGTTTATGGATTTTTTGTATGTTTTAGGCGCGTTTATTTCTGTAACTTTGTTAGGTTATCTTCTTTTCGTTCTCATTAAACCGGAAAAATTTTAAGGAACATCATTATGGCTTATGCTAAAGAAAAAGGATTTGTTTATATTGTTGGTATTACTGCTGCGCTTGCAGGATTGCTTTTTGGCTTAGATACCGGAATCATTTCAGGGGCTTTGCCATTTATTAAATTGACTTTTAATCTTACGGTGGATGAAAGTGAGGCAATCGTCACTGCAGCGTTGATTGGTGCGATATTGGGAACTATTTTAAGTGGTTTTATTACTCGTAGATTTGGGCGGCATTTTGCCATTTGGATGAGTGCTTTTATATTTTGTATTGGTGCTTTATTGTGTGCTTTATCTGTTAATTTACCCATGTTAGTTATTTCAAGAGTTATTTTGGGTATTGCAATAGGGCTTACTTCTTTTACTGCACCATTATATTTATCAGAAATATCTCCTAAACACTTGCGTGGTGGAATGATTGCTACTTTTCAGCTGATGATTACGGTAGGGATCTTAGTTTCTTATGTTGCGGATACTTTGCTGACGCCATCAGGCTCCTGGCGGTGGATGTTTGGAGTTACTTTTTTTCCTGCTTTTGTATTGTTTTTAGCAGTATTGATTTTGCCTAAATCGCCGCGTTGGTTGGTATTGGTTGGTAAAAAAGAAGAAGCGCGTATTGTCCTTGGTAAAGTGCGTAATCCTGATGAAATCAATGCCGAGCTTGCTGAGATTGAGAGTACTATTAATAAAAATCATTCTCTCAAAGAAGTATTACAAAGTAGAACTTTTTTAAAAGTATTGTTTCTTGGAATTATCTTACAAGCAATTCAGCAGTTTTCGGGGATTAATACGGTAATTTATTATGCGCCAAGCATATTTAAACTTGCAGGTTTTGCTACGTCTATACAACAGATGTGGGCTACTGTGCTTGTAGGTACTGTCAACATGCTCACTACTATTATTGCGATTATGTATGTCGATAAATGGGGCAGAAAGCCTATTCTTTATTTTGGCTTATGTACCACTACCATTAGTTTAGGGTTATTGGGTTATCTTTTTCACTTGGGGATTGGCTCGGTCGTGAGTCAGTATTTGGCTGTTGCTTTAGTGCTTTCATTTATTTTTGGCTTTGCAGTCAGTTTGGGTCCAATTATGTGGATTCTTTGTGCTGAGATATTTCCGCTCAAAGGACGTGATGTAGGCGTTGGTGTTACGACAGCAACGAACTGGGTTTGTAATGCCATCATTGGGGGCACCTTTTTAAGTTTAATTACGGATTTTGGCCCTGCGAGTACTTTTGGTTTATTTTCTTTAATAGGTTTACTGAGCCTGTTGTTTGTTATCGGTTTTGTTCCTGAAACCAAAGACGTTTCGCTCGAGCGCATTGAAGCCAATTTATTGGCGCATAAAAAATTGCGTGATTTGGGTGCTTATTAACCTATTGCTTTTGATCTTTCAGGTTGTGGGGTGGTAAGTATACCTGAAAGGTGACACCCCACCGTCAGCGTCAGAGGCTGCTATAGAGCCTCCTCTTGTCACTGCCGCAAGGAAAGCATCAGCAAGATCTGCTCTAGGAGTTCCTCCTCCAAGCCCACTACTGACACTGCTAATAGCGGATGGTAAGTTGGGTAATAAACCACTATACATACTGCCTAAGGGACTAGAAGCTGGAATAACAGCACCGGATATAGGATTATTGCCATTAGAAACAGGTTCAAATCCTCTTGGTGTACTGCCAGTAGTGTGAACTTGAACTGTTTCAAAATCATCCTCTGCTGCACCATAAGCATCATTTCTTATTAGTGAATCGCTAGCGTCAACCATACCTATTAAAGGATTTGTTCTTTGAAAAAAACCAGCTTGTATGAAAATATATAAGCTTACACCTAAAGCGGCCACTGCTGTGCTTCCAAAGGTTAACATTAATATTAAGAATGGTAATACAATATTTGCATATGTATTTCTTTCTGCCGAACCTGGAGTAGCTGCATCCAATCTAGTTTTATAAATACTAAAGGCTGTTGTTGCACCTCCGGTGAGCAAGCATAGTATAGTATTTAAAGAGAAAAAATATTTACCGTAAGGTGAATTGTATCTCATTGCTATTGCAAGAGATTCTTTTAGGATAAAAAAACTTCTGTTACGATAGAGTGTGCTTACTACTGCAGCAATGCCTAGCAAGCCACAAACCACATAAAAAGCCACTATAAGACCATATTTAAATGGTGGATCGCCTGGCTCAGTAATTACAAAATAAGGGACATAACCCAAACCTGCTAAAATGGCTAGAATCAATATTGATAAAAAAACAGATTGCGTTCTCTCTTGGCAACGTTCTTTAGCACTATAATATCTACGTAAGCGATTCCAAGCAGCGGCTTCGTATATGCGTGCATAATGGCGATAGGTATTTCTATCTAAGGCGGGCCCACTACCAATAAGATATTCATCCCAAAATTTATTAGCATCGGCATTATGTCTTGCAAGGTAAGCACATAAGACGAATGCTTGTTGTTTAGGAGTAAGCAATGATGCCAAATGGGGAGTTATAGCTTCTGCCAAATGATCAACCAACTGTCCCTGTGCACCACAAAAAGGTAGGTCTGATATTGTTCTTGCTTTGGGTTTGTAGTTTTCATAAAGCACTTTTCTTATTGAGCTTGGAAGTCCTAAAATATTTGGAATTTTTGGTTCGAGTGTGCGTGTAATAACGTATCTACCTGCGCTTTCTTCCATATTGAATAATCTCATCAATAGGCCAATTTTTTCAGCAGATGCTAAAGATGTTCCTGTAGTTTTCTTATAACTTTCTTCAGCATTTTTTCTGTGTTCTTGCGTTGAAATTAAAGGCAAATCCAAAAGTATTTCTAAGATTTTTGATAAGCAAACCATTAATCTCGGATTTGCCAACAAACATGTTATGCTATCGTCAGAGCTTTGCGCTGGAAGCGCCGTTTCAATCGGTGAAAACGGAGACCACTTTCCATCAAGTAAAATCTTTAAATAAGTTTTTCTGAGGTTTTTTCGTTCTGTTGAAAAAATATTCTCTGGAAATAAAAAATGACTTACTACAAAAAATTTTAAACGAGCTAAAATATTTTCTTTGGTTTTTTTATTTAAAATATAGATGGTGTTTTGTTCTGGTAATAAATAAGTTTTAAGCAGCGTAGATAAAGGCCACAAAATCGTGGATTTAAAAACTTCATTTTGAACAAGATTCAAAAAATTTACTAAAATAAAAAACAATCTTGGATAATAAGGGTCATCTTCTAATTTTTCTGAAGAAAACAATGGAGAAGTGTGATCTTCAGTAGGAAATGATCTGAAAATATTTCCATCCTCAAAATGTGCTGCTGCGTTTCCGCCTTCTATTAATATTTGTGTGAGGATGCTTGTACGATAATCCTCAGAGGTATTGATAATAAAAGCACAAAAATTTTTAAATTTATCTGCTGTAATGAATTTCATCATATTTGAGATGGATGGTAATGGTGGAATAGATAAAATGCTATTAACAGGTGGAACGGAGCGTACTCGGCTCGCCCCTGCGCCAGCTCCAGCTCCAGCAAACACTGGAGAAAATGTGCTACTGGCTTCTCGATAAGGAAGTAACAAGCGTACATCTATTCGCAGCTCATTGGCAGGATTTGTGTCTGTGCCTGGCAGAGGAGAGGCAGTTATTCTATCGCCCATGGTTTTTTGCGCTAATTCTAAAAATGCACCTAAAGATGTTTTTTCAGAGGCTTGTGAATACCATTCTTCTGGAGCTTCTAAATATGGGTTTATGCCGTCAATAATTGTTGATGAACTTTGTAGATGTATAAGCGCGGCCTCTAAAGCAATTAAACTACAAGGGCCATCGATGTGAATATAATTTTTTAAAAATGTGCTAACATTTTTTTGGGTTCTTGGTGTATACCAACCTAATAACTTACCTAATATAGATGCGGTTCGTTTATCGGTAAAATTTGGAAGGGCGCTATTTATTAAAAGGTCATCAGTTTCAGTTGAGTGATCATCGGTTGGCGGAGAAATAGAGCAAAGTAGCAAGGCTTCAAATAATCTCGCTACAAATAAAGAATGAGGGGCTGAAATTCTTTCAAAGCTGGGGATCCAGTAAGCATGAGCTTTTGTTAGAAAGGCTTCAATTTTTAGCTGTCTGTCAGTGAGTCCTTCATCTAATAAAAAAGTATATTTGTGTACTTGATCGTCATAGTACGCACCGGAAGCGAGAAAGAGAGCATCAATAAAGTTCACTGCTGCAACATAATCAAAATCCTGCCCTGTTTTAGCGCAAATTTTATTTATTAACACAGCAACTCTTCTAGAAAAAGCTTCTGTAACAGATGCTGTATTCAATTTCCAAAAAATAAATAAACATGAAAGGCTGGTTACGTAATTAACGAATGCTGGGAATATTTTTTTGGGCAAACTTTGTTTACTAGTGTCTATTGTAGTAGTAAAAAAACTCAACCATTCATCAGTTATAGCTGCTGTAGGACTTATAAATGTAAATTTTTTCTCGATTTCTAGCCATAAGCGTCGTAAAGAAGTTTCATCAAGCTCTAAACTACTTTGCAAACTAAGGTAGGCTCTAAGGGTTGTTTGTAAGTCTTGATAAGAGGTAGCAGAAAAACGTTGAACAGCAAGCATAGCAATTAATATATTAGTTAAAACGACAACAATATAGCATGATTGAAAAAAAATTATTGTTCAAACATTGATTGTACTGTTCAAATAAGGTTCTAAAATAAATCTGCCAGGCTAGCTTCTTACGAAGGCAATACCTGGCAGGTTTTTATTCCTATTTTTGTTTAGGAATTGGAGATTCTTCAGGTTTTAGCAGGCGCCTGGAGCACAATTAATGGCTACTGTCTGTTGTTCAGCAGGATAAGCTTGAACAATGTTAGCACTAATTGTAAACGCCAAGGCGGAGTAGACCATAAGAAGAAGTAGGAGTTTTTTCATTTTTATTCTCCACTCACCTTCCTACATTTTTAGTATATTCTTATGCTCTAGGAATGTCAAGAAAATGACCATAAAAAAGGCTGAACTAAGGCCTTAAAATTTGAGAATTATTAATGAGTTAAATTGAAACTAAAAGATCATGAAAAAGACCATATTTTTGTTCTTAAAATATACTGAATATACTCATGCTTCAAAACACTGGAATTTTAACAAATAGTTTTGTTGGCTAATAAATCTTCTTTGATTTGCAATAGACCAGCTATTTCTCACCTAAATGAGTATATGAGGTTAAAAATGCTTAAAAAAATCAGTGCTGCTGATAATCATGATTAAGAAAATTATGATTAAAAAAGCCACATAAAGCCGCGCTTGGCGTTTATCATTCATGTGCTTTAATAATTTTTGACCGATGACAGCACCTAAAAAAGAACCTAATTGGATTAATACAAAAGCCGGGAAGTTAATGTAGCCCCATGAGTAAGGGGGCATCATAGCTTTATTCTCTAATCCATCCATGATATAGCCGATGCTGCCAATTAAAGCCAAAATGGGCATTACCGCCACTGTAAAAGCTGTCGCATTTTTCATGGGTAATTTAAAATGTCTAAGGTAGGGCACCAATACGATATTGCCACCAATACCAATTAAAATACTTAAATTACCTACAAAAAATCCCATGCATCCTTTATTCCACCATGAAGGTTCTTTAAAGTCATGTAATTGATAGGGAGTGTCAAAATCTTTTTTGATCAGTGCATAGATAATGATCAAGGCTAAGAAAAAAACAAATAAGTCATTTAAGATCACGCCGGATAAACGATGAGCAAGGAGCACCCCAGAAAAGCCGCCTATCACTACAAAAGGTATGAATTTACCGACCAGCGCCCATAATACTTTTCCAGCTTTATTTTGCTTATAAAGTACGTTTAAGGTGCTGGTCATAATGGTGATTAAAGAAGTTGCTATGGCTATTTTCATTGCTAGATCTTGGTTATAACCCTGATGCAAAAAAAATATAAAAACGAAAGGTACAATAATTAACCCTCCACCAATTCCAAAGAGCATGGAGAGCATGCCAACAAAAATTCCAATACAAAAAAAATAAGGGGTGATAAAAAATAAGGAAGTCATATTGGTTGCTGAGTGTTGTTAGTTAGCAATCAATAATAGGGAAAGCGTGCAGTTTTGTCATTAAGAAAATAGGTGAGGGTGATTTTTACGAATAACGTTTGCTAAGTCTATATCGATCATACCGATTTTTTCCATGTGATCAATATAAGATTTTACTTCATTATTAGCGATAATTTCTAATTCATTTTCGTAACGCACCAACATCGATCCTGTTGGATCTTCATTGGGAGCCACAATTTCACGAATTGGTTTTGAATGATCATGGGATTGATATATTTTCATCAGTAAAAATAGATGCTATAAAATATATTTTCATTTTACCACACTATTAAAAAAATTAATATACATGCACTCATTTTCACTAGTGTTTTGAGCTTGCATCTCCAATTAGAAAAGTTATAACATGAATCCAATTTCAATCTTGATGTTAAGTATATATTCATCATATTTGAAGTATGATAGGTATAGTAAAGGAGTTTGTTATGAAAAAAATTTTGTCTCTTTTGGTAGTGGGGATATATTTAGGAACCGCAGCTTGCAGCACAACGACCACAAGCAATGGTACTTCAGCATATATAAATAATAGCGCACTGACTGCTAAAGTAAAAACAGCGCTTTTTAATGCACATGGCTTATCTTCAAGACATATTTCTGTGAACAGCAATAATGGTGCTGTTGCGCTTAGTGGCTCTGTGCCATCTTATGCACAGTCTAGTTTAGCACAACAAACAGCGGCTAAGGTCAATGGGGTGAGTAGCGTTGAGAATAATCTAGTAATTGATCCTGATTATTAAATTTAAGTGCTTTTTCTAGTAACAATATTATGAGCAATAACAGCGCTAGGATAAGCAATTATTAACGCAAATATAATTTTAAAAGACATAGAGACGCTCATCATTATAAGGATTTTGTTAAAAGGAACTTTACCTACAAAAGTAAATAAATATACCAAAATAACATAGGCAATTTCTCCTGAAAGCGTTGAGATAATGCTTCGGATAATAAAAAAACGTCCATGATAGAGGTTTTTTAATTTGTTCATTAAATTGATATTTAAAATAGCGCCGATGATTAGGGCAAAAACATTGCTTACAAAAATACGCGGAAGTTCAGCTAAAATTATTTTGTAGCTATTTGCAGTTAATATTATATCTGAGGGCGAAGGAAGATGACTCATAAGTGCCAAACCGCCATCAGAAAAAAATTCTGCTCCGAGCGCTACAAAAATGAGTCGCAGCGCTACGTGCCGACCATAAGCTTCAGTGACGATATCACTGATGGCATAAGTCAGTGGAAAAACAAATAAAGAAGCGGAGGCTACTAAGCCAGAAAAATTTATTAATTTGTAAGTAACAATATCAGCCATAATAATGGCGGTAACATAAAATATTCCTAAGTAGAGTAATGGCAAATAAAAATAAATGGGATCTTCTTTTAAGGTAAAAGGTTTTTCTACCATTGAATTATTCCAGCATGATACAAACTGCATTGAAAGCATTTAAAGCATAGGCAATAGCTCTTGGAGGAATTTGCTCAGGTTCAATGCCAGGGCCTAAGATAGCTGTGCCGATGGGCTTCATAAATTCTAGTTGTAAATTAATGATGGCCTGAATTACTGCTTGTCCCATAACTAAGCCATGTTGAGTTTCGCCTTTTTCGATAATGCCCAAAACCACTACAGCATCGATTTCTTTTTGGAGTAAAAGTCGTTTGATTGCCAAGGGCTTTTCCATCGACCCAGGGACTGGAACTTCTGTGGCAATTTTTATTTTTTTTGTGAGCGCAGCAGCACGAACAGCTTCAAGCATTTGCAAAGCATAGTCTTGATGGTACGTGCCGTAAATGATTGCAATATTTTTCATCGAATGGGCTTTAAGTTTATTTAAAATAAATAGATGATAGCAGAATTTTTAATTTGACCAAAGCTTTAGGCTAGAATTTACAGGAATTACTTTTACCCCGGCAACTAGTGCTGACAAGGCTGATTTGAAACTGCTGAGAGATGAAAATAGTAGCATAAATCTGGATTTTTAAATTATGATCCGGTGTTTAACTTAAAAAAACCAGATTTATCTACTTGCTTCAGAGAGAGACGTCTTATTTTTTTCTAACTCCACAATAACACGAAGGGTAGTGTTTGCTAATTTTTTTTGCAAAGATATTTGCAGAATCAACAAGTTAACTTATAAATCACTTTATTAACTTCGTATAATATATATTATGTTAAATTATTATGGATATTTTGCCCTTTTTCTTGTATCCACCCCGCTTATTTTGCATTAACAAACATTAAAGATTTATTGCTTCGTATAATAAAATTTTTTTTCTGCGGTTATTAATTTTCGATAAATACCAATAAAATCAACATGTTATGTAAGTTACTAAAATATAAGAGTAGCACCCTACTTTTTGAATTAATGTCGTTTATTATTTCTCATTTTGACTTAAGCTAGAGTGACTATTATGATGGAACAGATCTAATTAAAAGATCATGCTTTTAGAATAATAAGAAAAAATTAAAAAGCATAAAAACAACAAAAATATGAAAACGTGAGGACTCTCTTTTGTAAAGTAGTGAAGTAAAATATAAAGAGCTTGTTTTGTTAAAAAAACAAAAAAATATCGTGCAAAACAAACTCTCTTAAATAAACTAAAAATCTCTTTGTTGGTAGTTTTAACAAAGAGATTTTTTTTAAGCAAAAAAAATTAGCTGGCGTTTGGTAAACGATTAAGGCATCGCCTGATAAGATCAGGACCTTGATAAATTAATCCCGTATATAATTGAACTAATTGGGCTCCTGCAGCAAATTTTTGTAACATTACCTCTGGACTCATTACTCCTCCTGATGCGATGAGTGGAATTTGTCCTTTTAATTCTTTAGAAAATAATTGTAAAACTTCGGTGCTGCGATAACGTAAGGGATAGCCGCTTAAGCCCCCCACTTCTTGGCTTTGTTTATAAGCCGCAATTTCTGTGCGTGCGGTAGTGGTATTAGTTGCGATGATGCCATCGACCTTTAAGCGGAAAAAAGTATCTGCTAATGTTATGATTTCGCTTTCTGTTAAATCAGGTGCTATTTTTACGACTAAAGGTACTTTTTTTTGGCATGCTTGTATTAATTTATTTTGCTCTTGTTTTAGAGTTTTTAAGAGTTGTTCCAAAAACTCTCCATGTTGTAAATTTCTTAAGCCTAAAGTGTTGGGTGATGAAATATTAATTACAATATAATCAGCATGGGCATAAGCTTTTTTAAAGCAAAGTAAATAATCGTTTGTAGCATCTTCAAGTGGTGTTGATGCGTTTTTGCCGATGTTAATGCCTAAGATACCTCTATATTTTGAGAGCTTTACTCGCTCAAGCAGATAATCAATGCCTTTATTATTAAATCCCATGCGATTAATTAAGGCTTCTGCAGCTGGAATTCTAAATAAGCGTGGTTTAGGATTTCCGTTTTGTGGCAAGGGTGTGGTTGTGCCGACTTCAATAAAGCCAAATCCCAGGGATGCTAAGGCATCAATATAATCCCCATTTTTATCTAAGCCTGCTGCTAAACCTATAGGATTTTTAAATTTTAATCCCATGTATTTGCATTCCAACCCTGTTATATTGCGCACTTTTTTGTAAAAAAACTGCCCTACCCCAAAATTATGCAAAGCCTTTAAGGAAGCCAGGGCTAAACGGTGTGAAACTTCGGGATCAAGTCTGAAAGCTAAGGATTTAAATAAAGTATAATTCATCGTTAACCTTATAATTTAATTTTAATTGATAAAAATATTTTTTGATAATATTATGTGCTGGTTTTATTAATTACATATATCTTTTTTGAGTATATGGATTTTATTAACAATGTAAGGAAACATTAAATGAAAAAGATCATAATTGCAACCACACTTGCTATAGGCTGCGCTTCAGCTTTTGCTGTCACCGCTCAATCAGGTATATATGTAGGTGGTTTAGGCGGTTGGTCATTTGCTGATAGCCCAACAACTGGACAAATGGTAGCAACCAGCAAAGATAACCATAACTATACTTTAGGTGGTACAGTTGGTTACAACTATGCTATTAATCAAAACTGGTTAACAGGTTTTGAAGTAAGCTATTTGAATTTTGGAGAAACCAAATATAACGCATCTTATGGTAACACCAATTTAAAAAATTACGGTGTTCAATTAATGGCTACTGGCACTTATCTCATGGCTAACGGCTTTAACGTTTTTGCTAAAGCTGGTGCTATAGATCAAACCATGACTTCTAGCAATAATATGTATGCGCTCAATAGCAACAATGGTAATACCAAAATTACTAAATGGTTGCCTGCAGCTGCGGCTGGTGTTGGTTATATGCCAACTCAAAACCTCAATATTGCATTACAATATGAGCGTACTTTTGGTACCAATTGGGATAACAATAATTTAAGTGCTACCCCAAAACCAATGACCCAAAATGCAGTAACTTTAGGCGTTACTTATACTTTCCCATTGTAAATTTTGCGAAAGTTATAAAGTCTATAAAAAACCCAGGTCTCCTGGGTTTTTTTATGCCCTAATGCTTAGTGTGTAAGCAAATCTGGCTTTAAGAAAACATTAAATTACCTAAAATTCCTTTTATATTGAAAATTTTTCAATATTGTTTGCAAACCTTTTGAATCGCTAAAGAATAGCTTTGAGAAAAGTGTTGTTAATATGCATTGAAGTTTAATAAAAAAAATTTCCCCGGTGCTTGCAATTGATTTTTTTATCAGGTACTATGACCACGTTTCATCAATAAGTAAGCTAAAGTTTTAATGTCCTCAACTACATGGAGAAATAAGCAATGAAAAAACTTCTAATCGCTAGTGCAATTACACTCGCATTATCTTCAACCTCTGCTTTTGCAGTAAGTCAACAATCAGGTGTATATGGCACCGTGTTAGGGGGCTGGTCATTTGCTTCAGCGCCAAATGCAACGAATGCAGGGTCAACGAGTACTTCTAATAAAAATTATACCTGGGGTGGTAATTTAGGATATCAATATGCTTTTAATCAAAATTGGGCGGCAGCGCTTGAAATAGGTTATGTAAGCTTTGGAAAAACTGAATATAACGGTACTAACTCTGGTAAAATTCAAAATACTGGCGCGCAAGCAATGCTAGTAGGCTCCTATATGATGAACAATGGTTTTAATGGTTTTGTAAAAGCAGGTGGTATGAATGCATACAGTAAAGCAAGTCCGTTTCCTGGTGGACCAAGCGTTGCTTTGAATAATGGAAACACACAGATAGCAAAATGGATTCCTGTTGTAGCTGCTGGTGTTGGTTATATGCCAATGCAAAATTTAAACGTAGCATTGCAATATGAACACACTTTTGGTTCTAACTGGAATGTTGCTGGCTCAAACGACAACCTCAGCAAGCCAATGACCCAAAATGCAGTGACTTTAAACCTGACTTATCTTATTCCTTTAAGTTTCTAATATAAGAAGGTTAACAAAAAAACCCGGGCTTGCTCGGGTTTTTTTATACACCCATTCCACTTCAAAAGATAGTTATATGCTAATTAATTTGCTTATTATAGAGACTGAACTTATAATAATCAAAGGTTTCGCAAAGAAATTATTATGCTCTCTGAAAATTTTACCAGTCAGCGCCTCCGTTGGGCATGTCGCCGTGGCATGTTAGAGCTAGATCTCTTATTAGAAGCTTACCTGCTTGAATGTTATGATCAGGCTTCTATTGCTGAAAAAAAGAATTTTATCAAATTACTTGAGTGCAGTGATCAGGATTTATTTGATTGGTTTATGAAAAAAGATTTGCCAATTGAGCCTGAGATTGCAGATATGGTTGCTATTATTTTGCAGCATGCTCATGCAAAAATTTGAAATCTACTTACCTAAAAATTTAGTAAATTTTCAAATTATTATTTTCATTAGCGCCCTACTCGCTTTTTTATTGTGGAAGGCATCTATTTTTTATCGTGTTAGTGCAATTGCTTTATTTTCAGTAATCAGCGGGGTGTATTATTATTTTTATTTTAAAAGAAATTACTTAAAAAAATATCCTTTTGTATTATTTCTTAAGCAAGGGAATTGGTATTTAAATAGTGAACAAGTAAGCGTTCAAAGGACCAGTATCTTAACAACGTATTATGCGCTAATACATTTAAAAAATGTAACTAAAAGTTATTATTTTCTGGTTACGCCTTCTAGTTTTGGGAAGCAAGAGGAAAGTTATTATCAGCTTATTCGCCATTTAAGAATACATCAAGCGTCTTTTTAAGGTTATAAGCTAAGTCTTTATCAAGAAGTAATTTTAATGGTTTACGCTTTCCTTCTAAATAAAGCCACCATTGATCTTTTTTTAATTCATCTTTTTTAATTCGATGATAACTACCATCGGTTAAACTATTTTTGGAAATGCCGTTTTTCTGCGCCCGAAAGCCTTGTAATAAGCCGCGGAAATTGCCCACAAAGTCTTGCTCTTGAAAAATTCTCAGTGCCTCAGCAGCGCGTTTAGGATGTTCTTGTTCTAATTGTCTCAGCTCATGAAGTGTACGTAAATCTGTAATTTTGCCGCTTTGTAATAGATCGCGGATGGCATCGCTTCCCTCAAGTAATCCCAAACGCATAGATACCCAGGCAGAATCACGTCCTAATTCTTTAGCAATTTGTTTTTTGCTTAACCCCATTTCTTCAATTAAACGATCAATAGCATGGGCCTCTTCTAAAGGAGGAACTTGCTCTCGTTGATCATTTTCTAATAACTGCAAAATTAACGTATTTGCATCTTCTTCTTCACGAATGATGCAAGGTAATACGGTTAGGCCCGCAATTTTTGCAGCATGGTAGCGCCGCTCACCTACGATGATTTGATAGGCGCCTTGCTTATTTCGAGGTTTGACGATGAGAGGTTGTAACACGCCCTTTTCTCGAATGCTGTCAGCAAGGTTTTCTAGGTTAATAAATTGTTTGCGCGGTTGTTGAGGGTCAGGATTTAATAAAACAAGCGGCAGGTCAAAAAGTTTACCGTTGGCAACTGCAACTTCATTCATGGCTTTGAGCCTTAAGCTCATCAGCTCATCTTTTTTTTCCAAGCCAATCTGTTCAACTTCTTGACTGAATTCACTGGTGCGACGGCGATTGTGTAGTAGTACTTTTTTTAAAGTCATATTTTTAAGTAGAAGCTGTGCCTGCTTCTGCAGGAACTACATGAAAGAACTCGACCACCTCTTTAGCGAACTTACGTGTTTGTACGTGTGGTTCGCTTTCACCGGCGTAGTCTCCAATATACAGGCCAGCGGCCTCAGCCTCAACAAACTTTACACTTTGGGGAATACTTGTATCAAAAGCGTTGCCATCTTCATAAAGTACATTGAGTAAACTTTTGGTCATACTGGTGTTTCGAATCACTCGGTTCGCAAGTAAGCGATAGGGGCGATTAGCTGTCATTGCCAGATCTTTAGCTTCGAGTAATCCAGATAAATCCATGCCGCTAGGTGCCGCTGGAATAATAACTAAATCTGCTAAAAGAGCAGCTTTTAATGCGGCAGTTTGAAAATTAGGCGGTGTATCAATAACCAAGAAATCACATTGTTTTTTGAGCTCCGCTACTTGCTCGCGAGCATTTTTTTCATCTACTTGATAAGCAATGTCATGAGATTTTTCGTTTTTAATAAACCAAGACCAAGCGTCCGGCTTGTCTTTGTCCATATCGGCAATAATTACTTTATAGCCTAATTCTTGTAGGGCTCCTGCAAGATTAACAGAGGTTGTAGTCTTGCCTGATCCGCCTTTTTGTTGAAGTAAAGCAATAGTTCTAGCGCTGCACATAGTTCTTACCTTCGGCTTTTAAAAAATGAGATTTTTAGTTTGTTTATTGAAACATGCGGTACATTTATGGTCAAGATCGTCATCCCTTACAGCCTAAAGGATGTTCCAAGATAAACCTGTTTTACCTGTTCATTATTTAGAATGGCTTGTGCATTACCTTCCGCAATAATTTCTCCCGCGTTTACGATGTAGGCGCGATCACAAATGTCTAGGGTTTCGCGTACATTATGATCAGTAATAACAATGCCAATTTTTTTTCTTTTTAAATGGTCTATAGTGCTCTTAATATCACTAACTGAAATTGGATCAATACCCGCAAAAGGCTCGTCTAACAATATAAATTTTGGAGCTGCTGCTAAAGAGCGTGCAATTTCAAGGCGTCGACGTTCTCCGCCTGATAAACTCATTCCTAAATTTTTACGAATGTGTTGTATGTGGAAATCATTTAGTAGAAATTCTAGTCGTTGATAGCGTTCATCTTCCGATAAATCTTGCAATTCTAAAATTGCCATGATGTTGTCTTCAGTTGATAATTTGCGGAATACAGAATTTTCCTGGGGTAAATAACCAATGCCTAAGCGTGCTCGACGATGCATAGGTAAATGAGTAAGATTTTCATGACCTAAAAAAATTTCTCCTCGGTTAGGAGAAATTAAACCTACCATCATATAAAAAGCAGTGGTTTTGCCTGCGCCATTAGGTCCTAATAAACCAACGACCTCTCCTGCGTTTACTTTAATAGAAACATCTTTCACCACCCACCGTGCTTTATAGCGTTTAGCAAGATGACGCGCTTCTAAAAAAGTTTCATTCTGCATATTTAACTCTTTATTAATGTTGATGGTGGTAAAATGATGGTTGCCGCGCCTGTATTGCTTTTAGTTTCAGGGCTGGCAACAATTTGATTAGCGATATTATACGTGATTAAATTACCTTTAAATATATTGCCATGCTCTTCTAACATTGCTTCTTCTTCATATTGAATAAAATCCTTTAGTGGAAAATATTCAATGGTCAATGCTTGTCCATAAACTCTATTGCCTTGTGAATCTAAAATTTCAGTGGTTTTTGCTGGAGTTCCAGTAGCCTTAATTTGATTAACTTGCCCTTGCTCATTAAAATAAACATAGCCTACATCGCTATGTAATTCCCGAGTGCCTTGGATTGCGGCTACGCGCCCTTGAAAAATCGCAACGTGCTGTGTTAAATCTCCTTGTAAGCTATCACTGGTAATGACGATTGGTTTGCTATTATCACTAATCACAGCGTAAGTTACCATTGTATTTATAAACAAAGCCAGAAAAATTCCTTTACGGATGTGCATAGTAAATTCCTTTAACCTGGCTTAATAATCGGTAAGTTTTATTGGCGAAATCACCCTCAAACCCTTTTCCTGTTAAGCTATTGAGAGATCCTTGTTGGGTAATGGTTAGCCAGTCGTCGCCATTAATTTTTTGTGTTTTTGGAAAAATATTTGCTGAGGAGGTGTTAAAAGAAATCTGAGGATTGCCAGGTGTAGTCGTTCGAATCAGCTTTACATGTCCTGTTAAAATAATTTCTTCGTTATTTTCTGCAACCACGCCTTGATCTGCAGATAATAACCAAGGCGTTCTTTTTGAATCATAGCTTGTTCCCTGAAGATCATAAAAATATACTTTGTTAGCGCCTATTTGCGTAGCCTTGGTTACTGTAGCTTGATAAGAAATTAAACCTTGATCATTTGTTTGTACAACACTACCCTGTTCTAAGTTCCCGGTTTGCTCAAAGGTAGCAATGTGTGTAGGAATAATAGTGCTTAGCTTTACAGAATACCAACTGGTGAGAATTACTAAAGTGGCTAAAAAAATCAAGATCCCAAGCACAGAGCGGTTAAGTATCATTAAGGTTGATTCCTGTAAATATTCCCCTCAGTTTTTAAACGTTGATAAATAGATTCTAAATGGTTTTGCGCTTGTAAAATTAAGTCGATTAATTCTCTTACTGCGCCCTCACCCCCTTTGTATTGTGACTGCCAATGAATATAAGAAAGGATTCCTGGATGTGGGTTTGCGGGTGCTGTAGCAAGGGCTACATGTTGTAAAATTGGAATATCAATAATGTCATCGCCCATAAAAGCTACTTCATGAAGATTTATCTTAAGCTCATCTAGCAAAGTTTCTAATATTAATTTTTTATTGGTTACGCCTTGATACAAATATTTGATGCCTAAATCTTGACATCGAGCTTCTACTAAGCGAGCATCACGACCAGAGATGAGAGCTACTTCAATGCCTACTTCCATGAGTAAGCGTAGTCCTAAGCCATCCCCTACAAAAAAAGCGCGTAAAACTTCCCCTTCTCCCGCATAATATAGTTTGCCGTCGGTTAAAACACCGTCAACATCTAGAACTAATAATTTGATAGACTTTAGTTTATGTAGAAGTTTTTTAGAAATTTTTTTTCTCATAGTATTTTCAGTTTAAGTATTAGGAAAATTTGCAAAATTCCTGCACCTTGAATAAGAAAGGTATATTATAACCAACTACAGATTAAAATGGGAAGATTTTTGTGGGGCTTTCTTTAGCAGAAAAAAAATCACAGTAAAAAATTCGCCTTTTACTGCTTTGGGCATAAGTTGTGCCTATTACAAAATTCCTTCATAATAACGCCTCTCATTTAAAAAGAATTGTTTATGGCTATAATTCGCATGGTAGATCTTGATTTGCACGATAAGCGTGTTCTCATCCGGGAAGATTTTAATGTGCCTCTTAAGCAGGGTAAAATCACCAGTGCTACGCGTATTCAAGCAGCGTTGCCGACCATTCAACTGGCGCTTAAGCAGAATGCGAGCGTTATCTTATTATCTCATTTAGGTCGACCTGAAGAGGGACAATGGACCCAGGCTGATTCATTAGCACCGGTAGCAGAAGCACTTAGTAAACTTTTAAATAAAAAAGTGCCTTTGATTAAAGATTGGACTAAAGGCGTAAATATAAAACCTGGCGAAGTTGTATTATGTGAGAATGTGCGCTTTGAAATAGGTGAAAATAAAAATTCTGATGAATTAGCGAAAAAAATAGCAGCGTTGGCTGATATCTTTGTAATGGATGCTTTTGCTACTAGTCATCGAGCCCAAGCTTCTACTTGTGGTGTTGGCAAATATGCTAAAATTGCTTGTGCTGGCCCATTGCTTACAGGAGAGCTAGATGCGTTAGGACAAGCGCTTGCTTTGCCTGAACGGCCTATGGTTAGTATTGTAGGTGGCTCAAAAGTATCAACTAAACTCACGATTTTAGAAGCGCTAAGCGCTAAGATTGATGCGCTTATTGTGGGTGGCGGTATTGCCAATACTTTTTTAGCAGCAGTTGGCTTTAACATTGGAAAGTCTTTGTATGAGCCTGATCTTATCGAAAGTGCCCGACAATTATTAAAAAAATTAGAACATGAAGGTAAGCAATGCCCCTTGCCTATTGATGTTGTGGTCGCGCAAACTTTTAGTGAGCAAGCCCAGGGTGTTATCAAAAACGTTGATGCTTTAACAGCCGATGATATGATTTTAGATATTGGTCCAAAATCTATTAAGCAATTAGAAGAAATTATACTTCGTAGTAAAACAATTGTATGGAATGGACCTGTGGGCGTATTTGAATTTCCGCATTTTCGAACTGGAACGCAAGCGCTTGCGCAAACTATTGCGCAAAGTGGCGCTTATTCTCTTGCAGGGGGTGGTGATACTATTGCAGCAATCGAAATGTTTGGCGTACAAGAACAAATTTCTTATATTTCTACTGCGGGAGGTGCCTTTTTAGAATTCTTAGAAGGTAAAACACTACCCGCAATCGCTATTTTAGAACAACGAGGATCAACGAAATGAGAAGAACAAAAATTCTAGCAACCCTAGGCCCTGCCTCTGCAGATAAGGAAACCTTGCGTGCTATGGTAAAGGCAGGGCTTAATGCAGTGCGCTGTAATTTTTCGCATGGCAGTCATGATGATCATGGCAAACGTATTGAACTGATTCGTGAGGTCGCGCAAGAAGAAGGAAAAACCATAGGGATTTTAGCTGATTTACAAGGTCCGAAAATTCGTGTTGCCCGTTTTAAAAATAAAAGTATTACGTTAGCCAAAGGTGCTACGTTTATTTTAAATGCTGATCTTGATAAGGATGCTGGTGATGAGGTTCAAGTGGGCCTTGATTATAAAAATTTACCTCATGATGTGAAAAAAGGCGATACTTTGTTGTTAGATGATGGCAAGTTAATCTTTGAAGTCATTCAAGTAAAAGGCAATACGGTTCATTGCAAGGTCATTGAAGGAGGTGTGCTTTCTAATAATAAAGGCATTAATAAAATGGGGGGTGGTTTAACAGCTCCAGCGCTTACAGATAAAGATAAAAGCGATATTGAGTTTATTGGTACCCTGCCCCATATTGATTATGTAGCAATCTCTTTTCCAAGAAGTGCTGAGGATTTGCTTGAAGCAAAAGCCTTATTACAAAAGGCCAAAAGTAAAGCTGCCTTGATTGCTAAGATTGAGCGTACTGAAGCAGTAGAAAATATTATTGAAATTATAGAAGCCTGTGATGGCATTATGGTTGCGCGTGGTGATTTAGCGGTGGAAATTGGCGAAGAATTTGTTCCTGGAGTACAAAAAAAATTAATTCAGCATGCACGTACTCTTGATAAAATTGTGATCACTGCTACACAAATGATGGAATCAATGATAGAAAATTCAAGCCCTACAAGGGCTGAGGTTTCGGATGTTGCTAATGCGGTGCTTGATGGTACTGATGCGGTCATGCTTTCTGCAGAAACTGCGGCAGGTAAACATCCTGTAAAAGTTATTGAGAAAATGGATAAAATTTGTCGCGCAGCAGAATTGCATCCGCTTACACGCATTTCTAAACACCGAGTTGAATGTTACTTTAATCGCGTAGATGAAGCCATTGCTATGGCCGCCATGTATGCAGCAAATCACCTAGATGTTAAGGCAATTTTAGCAATGACAGAATCAGGTGCTACTCCTTTATGGATGTCAAGAATTAGCTCTCCTCTGCCTATTTATGCCTTAACTCCAAATCACAGCACGATGGGTAAATTAGCTTTATGCCGTGGTGTTGAGCCTATCTATTTTAATCCTAAACAGCATGCGGTTGATCAAATTAACAAAAAAGCGATAGCAGAATTACTTCATCTTAAAGCCGTAGCTAAAAATGATTTGGTATTACTCACTTTTGGAGATCACGTGGGGCTTCATGGCGGTACCAATCAATTAAAAATTGTATGCGTTGAATAAAAAGCGAAAGGATATTTTTTGAACTTTTTTAAAATTAAAAATCAGCAAACATCATGCTTAAGGATTCACCCGAGCTAATTCTGCGCACAGCTTCAGAAAGCATGTTCGCTAAAGTGACTTGTTTTATTTTAGGACACTGAAGCGCCTCTGGGGATAATGGAATTGAATCTGTTACCACGAGCTCAGCCAAGGTAGAATTTTGAATATTTTGGATAGCGTTACCTGATAAAACAGGATGCGTTGAGTAAGCATAAACTTCACCTGCGCCATGTTCTATTAGGGCTTCTGCTGCCTTACATAATGTGCCGGCAGTATCGACCATATCATCAATGATTAAACAGGTGCGTTCTTTAATATCGCCAATGATATGCATTACTTGAGCCTCATTTGCTTTTGGGCGGCGCTTATCAATGATGGCTAAATCACAATTTAAAATTTTTGCAAAAGCCCGTGCACGAACTACACCGCCAATATCTGGCGAGATAATGACGGGTTGGAAATTGAAATTTTGTTTACGCATATATTCTACTAAAACTGGAGTACCGAACACATTATCGACAGGAATATTAAAGAATCCTTGAATTTGTTCTGCATGAATATCTACGGTTATAATTCGATCAACGCCCACAGTAGTTAGCATGTCAGCAACCATTCTTGCAGTGATAGGAACGCGTGCAGAACGTACCCGGCGATCTTGGCGCGCGTAGCCAAAATAAGGGACAATGGCGGTAATGCGTGCTGCGGATGAACGGCGTAACGCATCAGTCAAAGCCAAAATTTCCATAAGGTGATCATTAGCGGGCGGGCTGGTTGATTGTAGGATATATACATCTCGGCCCCGAACATTTTCATGAATTTCAATATGAGGCTCGCCATCAGAAAACTTTGAAACTAAGGCCTGTCCAAGATTTACCCCAAGTTGACTTGAAACAGCGTGAGCAAGCTCAGGATTAGCATTACCAGAGAATAACATAAACTTATTGGCATTACCGTGCATAAGCCGCTCCCTGATAAAATTGGCTGGGCTGCTAGGATTCGAACCTAGGGATGGCGGGATCAAAACCCGCTGCCTTACCGCTTGGCTACAGCCCAATATTTGAGTGCCTTATTGTGCCTCAATTTTTTCTAAACTTCAAGGCTTTTTCTATATTTGTGCTTAGTACACGACAAAACACATGGCAGCAGCTTGTACAGCTTGTGTGAGGCAATTCTTACTTAAAGTTCAAAGGCTATCAAGTTTCGCTCAGAGCTTTTACTTCTGCGCTTCCATAACCTTTACGACTTAGTCAAATTAGCTACCAGCGGAGTTTTGTTGTCCACTGTTGTCCACTCAGGTACTTTTACTTGATAATTATTTAATTAAATGATATTATCAACAAAAATTATTTTTTAGGCTTATTATGCATGATGCTGTTAATCGGATGAACGCGTTATTGAAAGCAATTGAACCGGAGGTTATTTTATTATCTGTGGGGGTAGGCGAAAAGCGCTCACGCCTTACAAGTGAAGCAGCTGCAACAGCAGCTGAAAATGATACTGATAAAGAAAGTGCGGCAAAAAGAGCAAAAAAAAACGGGGCTACTCCAAGTACTGATAGTGTTGTGTCAGCTGCTAGTTCAGATGAGGCTAAGCCTGGATCTGGTGCGTTGCCGGCCTCTATGACGGCTCCTGTGACACCTGGAACAACACCTTCAATGCCTGGTGTTCCACTTATGCCGATGCGCCATTCTTATTATCATCCTTATCCCACTATGCCTATGATGGCTCCTGGAACAATGCCTTCAATGCCTGGTGCTCCACTTATGCCGATGCGCCATTCTTATTATCATCCTTATCCCACTATGCCTATGATGGCTCCTGGAACGATGCCTTCAATGCCTGGTGCTCCACTTATGCCGATGCGCCATTCTTATTATCATCCTTATCCCACTATGCCTATGACGGCTCCTGGAACAATGCCTTCAATGCCTGGTGCTCCATTTATGCCAATGAGCTATTTTTATTATCCCACTATGCCTATGATGGCTCCTGGAACAACGCCTTCAATGCCTGGTGCTCCATTTATGCCAATGAGCCATTCTTATTATCATCCTTACTCCACTATGCCTATGATGGCTCCTGGAACAATGCCTTCAATGCCTGGTTATAGTGCTAAGGTGCCTACTAAGGGAGCTCAATCTAGTTTACTTTTTGCCGGGACTTCTATTGCAGCAACTGCAACACAAACAACAGACAGCGCTGCCGCACCTCGTTTCCCAACAAAATAATAATTTTATTAAAATAAATATAGCCAACAGCTTCTATATTATAAAAAACAAGATTTAAAAAAACTGGGTAATGCTCCCTTTTCAATCTGAAAGCCCCCTTCTCGCGCGTCATTCTTGGAAACTTGCGCAAGCAAGTTTGCTGAGGAATCCAGTTTTAAAATAGCATCGCCAAGCGATACCAGATAAGCTGAAAACAAATAAACTCAAGGGTTTGATAAAATTGAAAATTAATTGACGGACGGACTTCTTTCATATTCTTCTATACAAGTCTTTATAATCATGGACTTTGAGCAATTCACTTTTCTTGACACCCCGATACCCCTATTTTTTATGAATGTTAACGAACCTCTATGGATGCCATAACATAAGTGTTCTAAATTAATTTTTTGCTCATACTACTATTACAATTCTAAAAACTTAGCAATGGCAATTTCCTTCAAAAAACTCTGATCATGCGATATTACTAAAAAAGCTCCCTGATATTGCTGTAAAATATTTTCTAGCGCCTCTATACTTTCAACGTCCAAATGATTAGTTGGCTCATCCAAAAGCAGTAATTGCGGAGGTTGATTAGACATTAATACACAAGCAAGCCCCGCCCTAATTCGCTCACCACTACTTAAATGTTTAACTAGTTTTTCTGCATCTTTATTGCGAAATTTAAATTGCGCCAATGCATGATAAGCTTCATTAATAGTGGTCTTAAGATTCATACGTATAAAATTATCAATGATAGAAAATTCAGGATCTAAAATACTAACCTGTTGATCAAGGTAACTCCATACATTCACCCCAATATTAATACTTCCTTTTTGGGGAAATAATTCACCCATAATTAATTTAAACAACGTAGTCTTACCAGAACCATTATCGCCAGTTATTGCTACACGCTCTGGCCCAACAAGTTTAAAATTAAAATCTTTAAAAATAGGTTGCTGAGGCACAAAGCCAAATTCAAGATTTTCAATTTCCAATACCATTTTTCCATTAGGAACATAAGTTTTAGAAAGTTTTGCATGAATTTTTTCTTTAATTTCAAGCGCTGACTTTGCACTTATATATTGCGTTTCCGCCTGGTCTACCATTCGTTCTTCTTGCAGGCCTAAACGCGATCTTGTTTTCTCACTTCCTCCCTTTTTAGAATTAGCAGCTAAACGATCTATTTTTCCATCCAAAAAAGTTTTTCGCCCTCGATGTGCCCTATGTTCAAGCTTTTCTAGTGATGCCTGAATTGATTTCTCTGCTTTTAACTTAGCAGCTTTTGCATGTTCAAATTCTGCTACTATTGCCACTTCCTGCAATTTTTTTTCTTTTACATAAGCATCATAATTACCGCCATAATGATTAACCCCTTTAGTAGTAATCTCAAAAATTTCATCCATGAGATTTAATAAAGTACGGTCATGACTGACGACTAAAATACCTTTATTGGTATTGCGAATAAAATCATAAAGTGCAAGTCGAGCGTTATAATCTAGGTTATTGGTTGGCTCATCAAAAATCAAAAAATCAGCATCACTTAAAATAAGTTTAATTAAAGATATCCTCGTTTGCTGCCCCCCACTTAAATCTGCAAAATGTGTTGCAAGTGAAATTTGCCCTAGACCAAAATGATCTAATTGTCTCTGAAGCCGTGGTACTATATCCCAATCATCACCTACAATTTCAAAATCATGCACGTCCACACCTCCTGCATTAATTCTCTTTAAAGCAGCAAGCTTATCAGCAACCTCCAAGATTTCAGCAACTATCTTATGGTTTTGAGCCTGAAAATTCTGCGGACAATAGGCAAGTTTGGTATCCCTTTGCACAGAACCAGATATTGGCTTTAGCTCGCCCATTATTAACTTTAATAAAGTACTTTTACCGACACCATTATTTCCGACAACGCCAATTTTTTTATGTAAAAAAGTATACGTTAAATTTTTAAAATTAACGGCAGTCTCAGGAATATTATAGGATAAATTATGTAAATAAATTGAAGGATGATTCTGCATAGTAAACCTCTTAAAAACTTATTAAAACTTAAGTTCCTGGAATAAGAGATTAATTACGCATTTCGATCCTTTGCTGACCTGTCAATGTATTAGACATTATGCCTCAGAGATTAAACTTAATATACATAGTATAACTGTAGAAACAAAACATTAGCATGTATAATTTTACAATTATGAAGTAGTCATATACTTATCGACTGATGCTTATTTACCAGCACTGTCTTTTATCTCAAACGATTTAAACACATCACAACAATTAATTCAATTAACCCTTACCACTTGGTTTTTAGGATCATGTTCAATGCAGTTATTTCTTGGTCCAATCACAGATCAAGTGGGTTGACGTCCAGTTTCACTAGCAGGTGGCTTAATATTCATCACCTCAACCAGAGCGGCTCACAGTATATTCATTTTTAATTTCTTGTTTTCTAGTGAACATTGGGTAAGCTTTGATTTGGAATATGTTCTAAAATTTCAGAAGGAATGAAATCTGAAGATAAATATATAACACCTTCCTGACTTATAATTTCCCCATTATTTAATTCTTTAACTAAGTGAACAAGTCCTACCTCAAAATTTAAAATAGTTACTTCAGATTGAAGTCTCCATTTTAATGTTATCCCCCCCTCCCCATCTGGAGTTATTTCAGTAGGATTCATTTTATTTTTTGGCAATTCTCGAATAAAATTTTCTGCAACTTTTATTATGCTTTCTTTAGTTTTCTTTGCATAGTAACCATTCCAAAATAGGAAAAACATGCCCTTCCACAGATTAAACTTCTACTACAAAAGCACTTGGCTCAGCTCCCCCGCTGCGGCAGATAAAGCATTCCCAAAGGTTAAAGCAGAGGGAACGGCCGATGCAGCAAGTCTTGCCGAGGCTTCTGCATAAATCCTTGCTAAAGCTTCTTCAGAAGATATACCAGGATTTGCAGCCAAATATCTTGGAAGCAGCATAGGTATAGCTGCTATACTGCCCCCAATTAAGTTGAACAAATAAAAGCAAATATGAAGTACACCAAACACAATATTATCAATGGCGAGACCAGTTTTTAAATCAAGGCTCTAAAATATTTACAAGTGATCAAGCGAGTAAGCGTGAGGAACAAATGCAAAAGCGCATTGCTAAAATGCAAAGGGTTATTGGTGAGTTGACCTTGGAATTAAAAAAAAACGATTGAGCAGCAAGC